>JAUILW010000112.1 GCA_030432795.1 Gammaproteobacteria bacterium | reverse complement strand
GCACGCCGAAGTGCGCTGCCAGCCGCGCGCCGTCCTTGGTGGAGCCGAGCATCCAGACTTCTGGCGGCTGCTCCACCCGGGGCGCAGGCACCACATCCGCCAGCGATTCGGTGAATGGCGGTTGGTCGGCGAGGAAGGCCAGCAGGTCGGCGAATCGTGCGGGAAAGTACTCCGGGCCGATCTTCGATCCATAAGCGAGGGCTGCGGTAGTGATGCCATCTCCGCCCGGGGCACGTCCTATACCGAGATCGATGCGACCGGGGTGAAGGCTTGCGAGCACCTTGAATTGCTCGGCAACCTTCAGTGGGCTGTAGTGCATGAGCATCACACCGCCGGAACCGACGCGAATGCGGCGGGTGTGCGCGGCGATGTGGGCAATGAGTATCTCCGGTGCGGAGCCCGCAAAACTTGCCGAACCGTGGTGCTCGGCTACCCAGTAGCGATCGTAGCCGGCCTCCTCCGCTGCTTGCGCCAACGCCACGCTCTGTTCGAGCGCTTGTTGCGGGGACGAGCCGCTGGAGATGGGCGACTGGTCCAGCACACTGATCTTCACGCCACGAGATCCTTGCCGACGACGCGAATCGCCAGCGTCTCCTCTGCGCCTTCGAAAATGGACAGCACGCGGGCGTCGACAAAGTATCGGCTCACGGCGGTCTCTTCGGCGTAGCCCATGCCGCCGTGCACCTGTACGGCTTCACGCGTCACCCACTCGGCAGTGCGGCAAGCGAGCAGCTTGACGAGGCTCGCTTCCATGGCGCCTTCGCCAGCATCCATCATCCGCGCCACGGCGTAGGTGAAGTGCTGGCAGGCGGCCAGATGCATCCCCATGCGCGCGTACTTCACCAGCGTCAGAGGATATTCTGCCAGCGCTTTGCCGAACGCCTGGCGTTCCAGGCCGTAGCGCATGGCGGCGTGGCTGGCTGCTTCGATCAGTCCGCAGGCGCGCGCCGCTGTTTGCAATCGGCCACCCATGAAACCGCGCATGGTGTAGTAGAACCCCCGGCCGCGGCCGCCTTCCCCGCCGATGAGATTGTCGGCAGGCACGAACCAGTCGTCGAACGCCACATCGTAGGAGTGCATGCCGCGGTAACCGATGGTGGGGATGGCACGTCCGGTAAGCGTGCCGCCGCCTTCCTGGCGGTGATCGAAGGCATGGCCGAGATCCTCGGGTTTGTCGACCACGAATAGCGACAGACCGCGGTGCAGTGGCCGGGCATCGGGGTCTGTGCGCGCCAGCACCAGCAGCGCCTGGGCTTTACCGGCAAAGGTGCACCAGGTTTTGGCGCCGCTGAGCCGCCAGCCACCTTCGACAGGACGGGCGCGCAGTGAGACCGCGGCAACATCTGAACCCGTATTCGGCTCGGTAACAGAGATAGCGCACAGTGGCTGCCCAGTGGCAATGCCTGGCAACCAGCGGGCTTTTTGCTCCTCCGTACCGCCTTCCAGGATAGCGCGGGCCATGATTTCCGGTCGGGTGATGAGGCTGCCCGCGGCGCCGAGCGAGGCGCGGGAGAGCGCCTGCGTAACCACCACCATGCCGATGCTGTCTTCCGCGCCATCCGGCTTCAGTCCGCCAAATCGTTCCGGTACGCTGAGCCCGAAACAGCCCATGTCACGCAAGGGGCCGATGATCTCTTCCGGCACGAGCAGGTCTTCGCGGTGCACGCGCTCGGCGAGCGGTGCGACCACGTCGTCGGCGAACTGGCGAAAGCTCGTGCGCATCAGCAGGTGCGCTTCATCGAGACCGTGAGACGGCTCCGCATCACGCCTTTCCAGATATCCGCGCCCAAGCTCTGCCAGCCGCTCAGGTGCCAGCAGATCGCCCACGTCCGGCACTGACAGTTCATCGCGATGCAGCCCGAAACTCCGGGGTCGCGCGGCCAGCCGCGTGTGCAGATTGATCAGAACTTCCGCGGCGTAGGTTTCAAAGACACGTTGATTGAAGGCGCTGTCCTGCTTGGAATTGGCTGCGTATGTGCCCAGGGCTTGCGCGGCATCCAGCTCCGCCCTGGTAAACGCCATGTCGTACAGCTCGAGCTGCTCCGCGTCAAGATTGCCCTCAAGGTGGGTAACACAACGGCGTACGAGGTCCTGCGCGCTTGAGAGCGCGTCAAGCATTGTTGTCATAAGAATCTTCTACTAGTCGTAAGCGCCGACGATACACACCGCCGCCACGTTGGAGCTCGGTGCGCCGCCGAGGTTATGCGTCATCCCGATGCTGGGGCCGGACAGCTGACGCTCCCCTGCTCTGTCCGATAGCTGCAGGTACATCTCGTACAGCATGCGGATGCCGGACGCGCCGATGGGGTGGCCGAAACACTTCAGGCCACCATCGATCTGGCAGGGTATGGCACCGTCCGCATCATAGAAACCGTCCATCACGTCCGTGATGGCACCACCCTCCGGTGAGAGCTGCAGATCCTCCATGGTGACGAGCTCGGTAATCGAAAAGCAGTCGTGGCACTCGAACATGCTCACCTGCTCGCGTGGCTTGCTGATGCCGGCTTCTTTGTACGCTTTTGCCGCGGCGATGCGTGTGGTGTGAAAGTAGCTGCCGTCCCAACCGTTGTGACCGGACTCTGAGCCGTTGGACAGCGCCAACTGCAGCGCCTTGACGCTGACGATATGCTCCTTGCCAAGGCTCCGGGCGATCTCCGGTGTGGTGACGATGGCCGCAGCGGCGCCATCGCTCACGCCGCAACAGTCGAACAGGCCCAGTGGCTCGGCGATGAGGGGCGCATTAATGGCCTGGTCCTCGGTGATGGGCTTACGCAGGTGCGCTTTTGGGTTCCTGGCGCCGTTATCGTGGCTCTTCACCGAGATGTGGGCGATGGCGCGTTTCAGATCGTCGCGGTTGACGCCGTGCTTGGCCCGATAGGCGCTGGCCAGCTGCGCGAAGTTTCCTGGTGCTGAGCCGTTCGCGGCCCACTGTGGGTTCAACGTACCACCGAGGTTGCCGGGCAGGCCGCCGTAGCCGGTGTCTTTGAGTTTCTCCACACCCAGCGCCAGCGCGATGTCAGCAGCGCCGCTGGCCACGGCATAGACCGCGCCCCGGAACGCTTCGGAGCCTGAGGCGCAGAAATTTTCCACGCGGGTGACGGCGATGTTGGGCAGCCGCAGGGCGGTGGACAAAGGCAGGCCGCCTTTGCCGACGTTGATTTCCTCGTAGTGGGTGGAGAACCAGGCGGCGTCGAGCTGGCTCACATCAATGCCAGCATCCGCCATGGCCTCATCGAAGGCCTCGACCATCAGCTCTTCCGCGCCGCAGTCCCAGCGCTCGCCGAACTTCGAGCACCCCATGCCGAGGATTGCCACTTTGTCCTTGATTCCTGCTGCCATATCTAACGCTCCTCGCCGCGCTCGGGCACGGCTTTCCAGAAGTAACGAACGAAGCCGCGGCTCCGGTCGAAGGATTTAACGCGAAACACCATGCGCACCGGCATACCAACGTCGATCTCGCCCACAGCGACGTCGGTGAAGTCCGTCATGAAGCGGCCACCTTCGGCGAAGCTGATCATGCCGTAGTGCGACGGTGGGTCTGCGGTGTAGGTGAGATAGTCTGCCGACCAGGTGAGGATGCTGGCCTTCGCCTCACGGAACGGTTGCGGCTCCTGGGTGTGCGTTGCGCGACATTGCGGGTTCACGCACACGTCGGTGCGAGGAAACTGCTGCGTGCCGCAGGTGCTGCAGCGGCCGCCGACCAGCCCCGTAAGCATGTCGCGTTTGCGATAGTTCACGGTGAGCGCGGTCTTGTAGTCGTCGCGCTCGGCGCGCATGCCACGCTCGAGGGTGATGAGGTCGTTAAACGCCAGGAACTTCTGGTAGTTGGTCTCTTCTACCCTATGCGCGCAGGCATGGGCAAACGTGGCCCGGTGCGGATGCTGCTGCAAAGCCTGTGTGGCGCGCAGCACCAGCACATCGCAGCCCTGGCCAACACCCACCACCACCACGATGTCGTCTGCCGAGACCTCGGGCAGGCGGGCGCTGAGCATCATCAGTGGGTGCGCCGCGCCGGTTTCGCCCACTTCTTCGGCCAGGTTGTCCGCCACCGCATCACCCGGCACCCCGACCTGGCTCGCCACCATGGCGGCACCGCCGCGTATGGTGCAGGGCATGATGAAGTGGGCAACGTCCGCCGCCGCGACCCCGGCCTTCTCGAGCGCCCGGCCGACTGCTGGTGGGATGATGCGGGCAATACCCTCATCACGTATCCAGCGCTCTTCCCAGTCGTAGTCGAAGGCTTCGGCGGCGCCGCGAAAGTGATCGATGAAGTCCACACTTGCGGTGTGGGTCGCCAGGCAATCGAGCAGTGTGTCGTCATTGCCTACGAGGACGGCTACCGCGCCGTCACCATAGTTGAGTTCCCCTGAACTCGCAGCCTTGGTGCGCCGGTGATCGGTGGCCACGACAAGCGAGCTGCTGTACGTGGCGCTTGCCGCCAGGGCCTGAATCAGGGCGCCGGTGCCTGCCCGCTGCGAGGCGCCGATGTCCAGGGTCGCAAGACCTTCCGGCAGGTTGAGCGCCGTACTGACGATGCCGGCGTTCTGCCGGTCGGCAAAAGGTGCGGTAGTGGATGCAAGGTAGAGCGCTTCCGGTGGGCGCTCACCCACCACCTGCCGCGCCGCTTCGACCGCCATGGTGATGGCATCCTCGTCCCAGTTGCACATGCTGCGCGCACCCCGCGCCTTGCCCGCAAGTCCGGGATCTGCCCACTTGTGTGCTTCCACTATCGCTGCGCGTAGCAGACGCAGCCTCGGCACGTAGGTGCCAATTGCGGTGACTCCCGCCATACTTGCCCCCGAATTCACAGGCCCAAGAGTATACCGATGTCCCTGGACGTGCTGGAGGTGCGACGCTATTTCATGGCGCTGCAGGACGAGATCTGCGCTGCGCTGGAAGCATTCGAGCCCGATGTGCGGTTCAGCCGTGAAGAAATCACCCCGCCCCCGGAAGCGCCGCCAGGCGGCCTCGCGCGTCCGCGGGTAATTGCGGGGGGCGAGCACATTGAAAAGGCGGCTGTGCAGTTCACGCACAGCCTTGGCGCGACGCTGCCGCCCGCTGCCACCGCGCGCAATCCGCATCTGGCCGGGCATCCTTTCCAGGCCACCGCTATCTCTATGATCGTGCATCCGGTGAACCCCTATGTGCCGACCACGCACATGAATCTGCGCTACTTCGTGGTAGATGGCGCATCCGACAGCCAGGGAGCGTGGTATTTCGGCGGCGGATTCGACCTCACGCCGTTCTATCCGTTCGAGGAGGACATCGTGCACTGGCACCAGGTCAGTGCGGATGCGGCTGGGGTCCACTACCCCGAGCTCAAACGGCAGTGTGATGAGTATTTCTTCCTTCCACACCGACAGGAGTGCCGTGGCGTGGGTGGGTTGTTCTTCGACGACTGGACCGAAGGCGGCCCGCAAGCGAGTTTCGACTTCGTGCGTCGGGTGGGTGATGCGTTTCTCCCCGCCTACATACCGATCGTCGAGCGTCGCAAAGGCACGCCGTGGGGCGAGCGGCAGCGCGACTTTCAACTCTATCGGCGCGGACGCTACGCCGAGTTCAATCTGGCCATCGACCGGGGTACCAAATACGGCCTGCAAAGCGGCCGGCGGGTGGAGAGTGTGCTGGCATCGCTTCCGCCTCTGGCGGCCTGGTCCTATCAGCGCCAGGACCCGCCCGGCAGCCCGGAAGCGGCGCTACTGGACGTGCTGCAGCCGCGGGATTGGCTCGCATGAAGCCTGTGGATAACTCTGGGGATTAAATTCCGGATGGTGCAGGCGTCTGGCAGCGCATCGACGCCATTGCGACTACTGGAATATTTAAGTCCTTATATTTCATAAGTTTAGAGGGGAAACCCAGGGTCGGTCGCGGGTATATCAGTCGCGCAGCGATGTCCACCCCTGTGTGGGTAATTCGCGCCGGTGTGTCACCTGGTAACGATGTACAGATGATCCTGCACGCGCACCACGCCGCGTACGGTGCCCGCGAGCCGTACCGCCTTGGCACGCAGGGCTTCGCTGGCGACGCGGCCGCTGAGTCGCACCTCGCCCTGGTGTACATCCACGTTGATGCGCAGCCCCTCCAACTGTGGGTCTGCGACCAGCCGTCGCTTGATCACCGCGTGGATGGCCACATCGTCCGTGAGCTCTCCCACCGTACGCTCTCCTGGCCGTTCGTAGGCCTGGCAACCGACGAGCAGCGGCGCGGTGAGCGCCAGGACAACAAGGATAGGCAGTGCTCGATGCAAAACAGGTGCCGGGTGGTGAGGGGCTGCGGTATGTTACCCATCGGCGCCGCGGATTTGAACGATACATGACCGAACTCACCGTACTGGCTGAAGGCCTGAGATTTCCTGAAGGACCCATCGTCATGCCGGATGGCTCTGTGCTGCTGGTGGAGATCGCTCGCGGTACGCTCTCCCGCGTGCATCAGGGCCGCATCGAGGTCGTAGCACAGGTTGGTGGAGGTCCGAACGGCGCCGCCATCGGCCCGGATGGTGCGGTATACATCTGCAACAACGGCGGCTTTCAGTGGATCGAGCACAACGGCCGCCTGTATCCCGGCGAGGAGCCCGAGAGTTACGGGGGCGGGCGCATCGAGCGGGTGGACCTTGCCACCGGCAAGGTGGAGATACTTTACACGCATTGCGAGGGTCAACCGCTTCGGGGCCCCAACGACATCGTCTTTGATGCCGAGGGTGGATTCTGGTTCACCGACCACGGCAAAACGCGGCCGCGTGAGCGGGATCGAACCGGGGTTTTCTACGCCCAGGCCGATGGCTCGTCCATCCGTGAGGTCATTTTCCCGATGGAAGGCCCCAATGGTATCGGCCTGTCGCCGGACGAGCGGGAACTGTACGTGGCGGAGACCCCCACCGGACGGCTCTGGGCCTTTCCATTGAGTGGGCCGGGGACACTCGCCAACAGCCGTGGCGACCGACCAGATGGCGGGCGTCTGCTTCCGGGGCGAGGTGGTTACTTCCTGTTCGATTCACTGGCGGTGGAAGCTGACGGCGCGGTCAGCGTCGCCACCATCATGAACGGCGGTATCACCACGCTATCGCCGGCCGGCGGTGAACCACAGTTCGTGGCCATGCCGGATCGGCTGACCACCAACATCGCTTTCGGTGGTGCGGACATGTGCACCGCTTACGTGACGCTGTCCGCCACGGGTCAACTGGTCAGCTTGCCGTGGCCAAGACCGGGGTTGAAACTGAACTTTGCGCCGGCCTGATGGGCGGGTACACTTAGCCGTTCAACGCAGTTGGGACTGGGGAAGCCATGCGACGACGATTTGGCAGCAGCAACGCCGAAAGTGATGATTCGGAGATCAACCTGACACCGATGCTCGACGTGGTGTTCATCATGCTGATCTTCTTCATCGTGACCGCCACCTTCGTAAAGGAAGTGGGTCTTGATGTGAATCAGCCGGATGAGGACAAGCCGAAGACCGTGGATCCAGATAAGAAGTCCATTGTCGTGCGCATCACCAACCGCGACCGCTACATTATCGCCCAGCGCGATGTGGACGTGCGTAACGTGCGCGCCAACATCGAGCGTCTGCACGCGGAGAACCCTGAAGCGCCGGTGATCATTCAGCCGCACGAGGACTCCACCACAGAAGCCATGATTCACGTGATGGACTCAGCGCGTCTGGCTGGCGTTTACAACGTCTCCCTCGCTCAGCAGTAGATGTCCGCGGGTCCGCCGGGCCCGCTTCACCGTATGATTGATCTGAGAAGCGACACGGTCACAAGACCGTGTTCGGCCATGCGCGCAGCGATGTCAGCCGCGGAGGTTGGCGATGACGTGTACGGAGAGGATCCCACCGTCAATCGGCTCGAGGCCTTGGCCGCTGAGCGATTCGGCATGCAGTCGGCGCTTTTCGTAACCAGTGGAACGCAGGCAAACCTCCTGGCACTACTCAGTCATTGCCAGCGTGGCGATGAGTTCATTGCCGGCCAGACCGCGCATGCCTATCGTTTCGAGGCAGGCGGGGCTGCGGTGCTCGGCGGTATTCAACCCCAACCGCTGCCGTTCGCCAGCAACGGAGAGTTGCCGGTCGATGCCATCCGCGCCGCCATCAAGCCGGATAACATCCATTTCGCACGCACGCGGCTGGTGTGCGTGGAGAACACCCACAACGGCATCCCCCTTTCGCTGGGTTATCTGGATTCGGTAGCTGCTTTGTGCAGCGAGCAAGGACTGGCGCTGCACATGGATGGCGCCCGGGTATTCAATGCCGCGGTGGCGCTCGATGTGCCGGTTCAGGATATCGCTCAGCGCTGCGATACCGTTTCCGTGTGCTTGTCAAAAGGGCTCGGCGCGCCGGTAGGTTCGCTGCTGATCGGCAGTGCCGGGCTGATCGACCGGGCGCGACGTTACCGGAAGATGCTGGGCGGTGGCATGCGTCAGGCCGGCGTCATCGCCGCCGCCGGGCTCTGGGCGCTCGAGCACAACGTGCGCAGGCTGGCGGATGACCACGCCCACGCCGAACGCATCGCCGCTGCGCTTCGGGACCGATTTGGCGACACCATCCGCCAGGCGACGAACATGCTCTTTGTCGATCTCCCCGAGGCGGTGCTGGCACCCCTGCTCGCGCATATGCGTGCACAAGGGGTGTACGTTCACCGCGAGCGCTGGGTGTTGCACCGCGACGTGCTGGAGGATGACGTCGCGCGGGTCATCGAAGCGATCCGGTCGGCTTAGAC
>JAUILW010000820.1 GCA_030432795.1 Gammaproteobacteria bacterium | reverse complement strand
GCGGCACCGCCTACACACGCCGCGAGATCGACGTGCTGCAGTATCTTCATGCCCACCCGGAGCGCCCGGTGCCCCGTGAGGAGCTGCTGCATCGCGTATGGGGGTACCAGCCGGACGCCCAGATCGAAACCCGCACCGTGGACATCCACATCGCCAAGCTGCGTAGAAAGATCGAGGCCGACAGCAGCGCGCCCGCGCACATCGTCACTATTCGCGGTGCGGGTTACCGGCTGGACGGCGCCGATTGATGCATAAGACAACGCTGAGACTGCGACGCTGGTACGCGTTGCTCTACATCGGCCTGCTGGTGCCTTCAGCCTTTCTCGTCTGGCAAGGCGCGAACAATCTGCGCTACCAGAGTTTCCACAGCGCCCATGCGCTGGCCGAAGGCCTCGTGCAGCGCATCGGCGACGATCTCCGCCGCACCCTTGCCGCCGAGCAGGCACGCGCAGCAACCGACTACGAGTTCTTCGTGCTGTCGGGCGATCAGTACCTGCAGCGTTCGCCCTTGGCGGATCTTGCCCCGGCGGTAGATCTGCCCGGCCTGGTCGGTTTTTTCCAGGTGGACCCTGCCGGCCGCATCAGCGCGCCCTTTGAGCCATCGGCGCGGCAGGCGGACAACGCCGCACTCAGCCCCAGGGAACTTGCCGACCGGCGAGCCCAGGCAACGCGCTTGCGCTCGCTGGTAGCGCCAGCGGCGGAATCTAAGCGCTACGCTGCGCCATCCGCGACAGCCAAGGAAAAAGCACTGGAATCGGCGCCCCGGAAAACCGCTTCGCCCGCCACCCTCGACGAACTCGAGTTCAATGTCGCCTTCGATGAAGCGGTGGTTTCCGAGGAGGTGCAAGTGGAAAGTTTGTCGGTGAAGCAGGAAGCTCGACGCCTGCCGCAGGACGTGCAGGCTACCAGCGCCGGCGCGCTGCCGCCCGGCATTGCCTCCATTGTCGCGGAAGTCGACCCGCTGATCCTCACCCGGCTGGACGATGTGCACCTCATCGCCCACCGACGCGTGTACATCGATGAGCAGATCAAGGTGCAGGGCTTTGTCATTGCCATCGGGCCATTTATCGAGCGTTATTTCGCTGATCCGTTTCGCAGAAGTCCACTGGCGAACACATCGGAGATGATCGTTGCCCTGAACAACGAAGTGCTCGACGTGTTCTCCGACACGTCCGCGACCCGCAACTATCAATCGTCGGGGCAGCCGTCGGAACTCGCGGGAACGTTGCTGCTGCGCACCCGGCTGCCGGCGCCGGCCAACGGCATCGAGCTTGTGTTCAACGCCCGGGAGCTGCCCCTCGGCGCCGGTGCGGGCACCCTGCTATGGACTGCCGCCGCGCTGTTCCTCCTGCTCACCGCCGGCATCTACCTGCTCTACCGTCTCGGCCGCCGACACATCCTCCTCGCCGGCCAGCAACGGGACTTCGTTGCAGCCGTCAGCCATGAGCTGAAAACGCCACTCACCGCCATTCGCATGTACGGCGAGATTCTGCGCGCCGGCTGGGCCGACGAAGAGAAGAAACGTACGTACTACGACTTCATCTACCACGAAAGCGAACGTCTCAGCCGCCTGGTGGCGAGCGTGCTGCAACTCGCCCGGTTGGACAACGGCGCCGGCGCCGACGAACCTCT
>JAUILW010000819.1 GCA_030432795.1 Gammaproteobacteria bacterium | reverse complement strand
ACTCGTGCGCCGGATGCAAAACCGACGCTGCTGATGCGCCCGGACATCTCGGTGCGCAGATCCGCAGAACGCGCCGGCACCACCTCACCAGTGACCCGGATCGTCGGCTCCCGTTCTGCCTGGGTGACCGTGAACGCCTCGACGGCTTCCATGGGTTCCGGGAACGCGGCCGCGCGTGCCTGTGCTTGTGAGATCTGGTCGTACTTGTACCAGGCGAGCGCGGCGGCGACGGCCAGGCAGATGCCTGCGACGGCAATCCAGCTTAGCGCTCGCATGGCGTGCCTTTCCAAGCGGCATGGTGGGGGCTACAGTGCATTCTCCTCACGAGGCTCATCTCAACATGGCGTTGCAGCAGTTCGGCGGACAGGCAATCGGCTGGCGGTGGTATGCCGCAGCCTCCTGTTTTGTGCTTGCGCTGCTTGGGTTTCTCTCCGGTGTGTCGCTCACGGAACGTCCGGACGTTCAGTCAGCGGGCCTGCTGACGCAAGCCTACTACAGTCTGGGCCTTTTCGTCGTAGGTGGGCTGGACCTGGGTATGCCGAGCGGCGGACCGCTGCTGGGACGGGTGAGCCTTTGGCTTGCCTACTTCGGGGCGCCCCTGCTCACGGCGTCGGCGGTGATCGAAGCAGCGCTGCGGGTGCTCGCCCCGCAGCGTTGGCAGATGCGGCGGCTGCGTGATCACATCATCGTCGTCGGCAGCGGTGAGCTGACCACCAGCTATTTGCGGGTCCTGCGCCGCAATCACAGCGATGTGCCGGTTGTGGTTGTTGACGATCACATCGAGCACGTTCGCGAGCTCGAGCTGGTTGAATC
Source organism: Gammaproteobacteria bacterium (assembly GCA_030432795.1). Lineage (GTDB taxonomy): Bacteria > Pseudomonadota > Gammaproteobacteria > Pseudomonadales > Azotimanducaceae > SYFY01. Next base: position 820 of record JAUILW010000819.1, on the reverse strand, counting down.
GTTCGGCGTGACCGTGCTCATCGGCGACGTCACCCACGAGTTTCTGCTCAAAGTGTTGCGCCTGCGGCGGGCGCGTAAGGTCATGTTGCTCGGTGACGATGACTTTCAGACCTTCGAGGCAGCAACCCGCATACTCAATCTCTATCCTGGAATGGCCGACCGGCTGGTATTGCATTGTCACAAGCTGCGGTTCATGCGCGCCCTGCAGGACAGCACGCTGATGTCGCGGTGCACCACCTTCAACGCCTACAACTTTGCCGCCACCTCCCTGGTGCGCGACGAGCTGGTCAGCCACTTCGAGAAAACCAGACAACGGGATGTGGTGGTGCTCGCAGGATTCGGTCGCTTCGGGCAGACGGTGCTGGAGGAGCTGACCACCCGCGCGGAAGGGCACGTGGAGATGGTGGCCATCATCGACCAGGATGCGGACCGGCGCGTGCTGGTAGTGGACGAACAGGCGCGTCTTGCGGGCGGTTATGAACGCCGCGTGTTTCAGGGCGACATCGGTCACCCGAGGGTGTGGCACGAGCTCAGGCGGGTGGTTGACCTCTCCGTGGGTGAGCCAGTGATTGTGCTCGGTACCGGTAACGCCGCGGAAAACCTGCGCACGGCTCTGTGGCTCAAGCGCAACTGGAGTAATTGCCTGATCTTCACCCGCAGCAACGACACGTCTCAGCTTGCCCGGCAGGTCGGCGCTGAGCACGGATTGCACAGCATCAGCATCACGGAGCTGGTAGAAAGCAATCTGCCGGTTGCCTGGCTCGGTTGAGGGCTGAGTGGATTCCTGCCTGCATCTCGACGCCGCGACGCTTGCGGATCT
>JAUILW010000818.1 GCA_030432795.1 Gammaproteobacteria bacterium | reverse complement strand
GCGATTCTGGCGCTGTCGACCATGATCGTATGCGCTTCCGTGTTTCTACTATGGGGGATACAAAAGCTGGTCGGGCTGGATGTCCTGCTGCGTGCAGGCGGGCGCACCTGATGCCCGGGTTCCGACCAGTCTCTTTCTAAACGGCGAACAGCCAGGAGAACGCCATGCGTACAACCAAGCGAATCACTGTAGGAACCCTTCTCGTCGGTGCCAGCTGTGCACTGGGCATGCTGGCCGCGCACACCGCGGCCGCGGACGAACAGCGTTTCGACGACGTGGAACTCGTCGTCGGCACCTTCGGCGGAAGCTGGAAGGAGCGCATCGACGAATACATCGGCGAGAAGTTCCGGGCACTCGGCGGCGAGATCAACTTCGTCACCGGCAACCACACCATCCTGCTCTCGATGCTGATGTCCGCCCGTGGCCAGGATGCCCCCATGGACGTGGTCGAGGTCACCGAGTCTTCCTGGCCGATCATCCAGGAGAACGAGCTGCTGCGGGAGCTCAACCTCGCCAACATCCCGAACACCCAGTACCTGGACGAACGCATGTACGACCAGCACCGGGTGGCGAACTGGCTGGTCCAGGAGGGCGTGGCCTACCACAAGGACAAGTTCGAGGAGCAGGGCATCGCCACACCCACGCACTTCTCCGACCTGGTCAACGACAAGCTGAAGAACCGGGTGGCCATACCCGACATCAGCGTCAGCTCCATCATCAACCCCATCGTCGGCTTCTCGGTGGATGCCGGCGGTGACGAGCACAACATCCAGCCAGGCCTGGAACGCATCCGGCAGGTGGAGGTGTATTCCTACGTGAACTCCAGCACCCAGGTACCGCAGTTGTTCGAGTCCGGCGACATCTGGGCGGGCATCGTCCATGCCGGCTGGGGTGTGCGCATGTTCGATTCCGGCCTCCCGGTGTGCTTCATGCATCCGGAACTGGGCGACAAGCGCGGCATCGCCGGCGTCGGCTTCGCCGCGGTGACGGCGAACTCGAAGAATGCCGAAGCCGCGGAGTGGTACATCAACATGCTGGTCTCCGAGGAAATGCAGACCATCCTGCACACCAAGAACGGCATCGTGCCCACCAACAAGGTGGTGCAGGAGAAGTACGCGGGCGACCCGAAGCTGGATGCCTGCGGCGAGCCCTTCCTGCTGCTCAGCCCGGAAGAGATCGCCAACCTGTACTACGTGGACTTCACCGGCTTCGACATGCGCGACTGGACCGCGCAGTGGAACCGGATCGTGATCCAGTAACACCCGCCCCCGGGGCCGGGCGGTGTCCCGCACGCTGTACAGCGTGCGGGACACCGTGGTAAGGGAAGGGCTTCAGGAACACCAGGTCGGTCCACCCATGAGCACCAAACGTCTGCCCACCGCCACCCACTGGGGTGTCTTCCACGCCGAGGTAACCGACGGTCGGGTGGTCGCCATGCATCCCTATGCGCAGGACCCCGACCCGTCCCCCCTCGGGCAGTCCATGGTGTCGGCCCTGTACGGCGGCAGCCGCGTCGACCGGCCCGCGGTACGCAGGGGATACCTGTCCGGCAAGTGGCGCAGCGATCCCGGCCGGCGCGGTCTCGACGATTTCGTCGAGGTGTCCTGGGAGCAGGCGCTGGACCTGGCCGCGGAAAGCCT
>JAUILW010000111.1 GCA_030432795.1 Gammaproteobacteria bacterium | reverse complement strand
GGATCTTCGGGCATCAGCGGATAGAGCGCCGCTAGCGCACTCATCAGGCGGATGACGTCCGTTTGCCCCACGGCGCCGGTCTTCTGATACACCGCCCGTACCTGCGTGCGCACCGTGGCAACCGTAGTATCCCGGGATTGTGCGATCTGCGTGATGGACTCACCCAGAAAGACCCGCCGGGCAATATCCACTTCCGAACCGGTGAGTTCAAAGGAGGCGGCGAGCAACGGTTCGAGACGGGCATGCCAGACGATATCCGCGGTGCGCAGCTGATAGAGCGCCGCGCGGCTGTGGTGTGGCTCGATGGAAATGAGCATCGGCCGCGCCACATCGCTGCGCATCACCTGCAGCAGATGCAGCGGCTGGCCTACCGTAGCTTGCCCGCCCTCGAGAAGCGCACGCAGCCGTCTACGGCCGGAGGCATCCAGCGGCAGCACATCCACGCTGCAGCCCGAAGATAGCCGATAGGCTCGTTCGGCCGCATGGTTGAAATCGCACACGATGCCCGCCCGATCCACACTGAGCAGTGGCTGCGCATCACCAGCGCCGCGCGCCCGCTCGGGTGCTTCCTGCAGGGCATGCATCATCTGAGCAGCACGAACGAAATGCCGTTCAAGCAGGTCACCGCCAGTCGTGAGCAGCTCGGCACGACCCAACAACAAGGTCAGCAGCTCGGGCAGTTGCTCAGGCTCGAGCGCAACCGCGTAGAGCCTGTCTACCAGCTGTGTGTCTTGTGCGCGCATCTTCGTCGCAGTGGTACCTGGCCAAACCGCCGCTACTCTAGCAGAGAACCGGCAGCCTCCAGACGTTGCGACGGCGGCATTGATGGCAAGCGCTAGCTGAGCGCCAGCCCTTCCAAGCTGCCTTCCTCCCGCCAGTCTTCCAGCACCTTGAAGAACGCCACAGGACCGAGGCCGAAGTTGGTATCCTGCCGCGAACGCTCGCCGGGCTTGCCTTCGTTGTTGTAGTAGCCCGGAGTACAGTCCGCGAGGAAACTCTCATTCACGCGCGCGAGCTGCACGATGGTATCCACCCAGGCCTGTTCAGCCTCCGCTGTGGCCTCTACGACTTTGTGGTTGCCCTGCTGGCACTGATTGATGATGTAGGTGATGTGCTTCGCCTGTTCGTTCAGGGCGTGCGGGTAGTTTGCCGTGAAACCTGATTGAACATGACCCATCTGAAAACAGTTGGGAAAGCCGTGCAGATGCATGCCATGCAACGTGCGGGCGCCATCCGCCCAATGCTCGGTGAGGCTCTCGCCGCTCCTACCGTAGGTCTCGAAACCGCAGCGACGCGAATACCTGGTGCCCACTTCGAAGCCGGTGCCGAAGACGATGCAGTCCAGCGGATATTCCGTGCCGTTCGCCACCACGCCATGTTCGGTGATGCGCTCCACGCCGCGACCTTCGGTGTCCACCAGCGTGACATTGTCGCGGTTGAACGTGGGCAGATAGTCGTCGTGAAAACACGGCCGCTTGCAGAACTGGCGATAGTACGGCTTGAGGCTCTCCGCCACGTTGCCGTTGTTGACAATTTTGTCTACGCGCGCACGGATCTGCTCCATCTTCTGGAAGTCCGCCAGCTCCATTTTCCGCGACAGCGCTTCCGGCGACAGATCCGCATTCTCCTCGTTCTGCACCATGAAGATGAGGTTACGGATAATCTCCGTCCAGCCGTCTTTCACCAGGTCCTCGTCCGCGACGCCGCCTGAAACGAGCAGGTTGAAATTGTCCATGCGTTCCTGGTGCCAGTTGGGCTTCAGGTTCGACCACCACTCAGGATCGGTGGGGCGGTCGTTGCGCTCGTCGATGGACGAAGGCGTGCGCTGGAACACGTACAGATGTTTGGCACCCTCCGCCAGGTGCGGCACGCACTGCACCGCCGTAGCCCCCGTACCGATGATGCCGACCACCTTGTCGCTCAGGCGGTCAAGGCCGCCATTAGCGTTGCCGCCGGTGTACTCATAGTCCCAGCGGCTGGTGTGAAACGTATGCCCTCTGAACTCCGTGATGCCCGGTATACCTGGCAGCTTCGGCCGATTGAGCGGGCCGTTGGACATGATTACGAATCGCGCACGCATGGCGTCATTGTGGTTCGTGCGCACAATCCAGCGCTCGGAGGCCTCATCCCAACGTACTTCGCGCACCTCCGTCTGAAAGCAGACATCGTCGTAAAGGTTGTAGTGACGGGCGATGCGCTGGCTGTAATCCATGATATCGACGCCGTCGATGTACTTCTTCTTCGGCATGTAGCCGGTTTCTTCCAGCAACGGCAGGTACACATAGGACTCGATGTCACAGGCGACACCCGGGTAACGGTTCCAGTACCACGTGCCGCCAAAGTCGCTGGCCTTGTCGATCATGCGGATGTTGTCTACACCGGCCTCCCGCAGCCGGGCACCAGCCAGAAGGCCACCGAAGCCACCGCCGATGATGATGATGTCGACCTCATCGTTGAGGGGTTCGCGTTGCAAAGGCGCGTCGATATACGGGTCTTCGATGTAGTGGCTGAACTCTCCCGCCATCTCCACATACTGCTCGTTGCCATCCTCGCGCAAGCGCTTGTCACGCTCCAGGCGATACTTCTCACGCAGCGCGTCCGCATCAAACCCCAGATCGGTTGCTCCTTCGGCCATCGTCATCTCTCCCGGAAATCAGAACCTGTGTGTACCGTCGCGCCGCCGCCCGTACTATGCGGAAAATCCGAAGGTCACTGGCGCGCAAACCACCTGCCATCGTAACTTTCGTAGTCGTGAGATACCACGACCCAGATGCGCGGATCTGCCTGCGCGGCGCGCAACCAGGCACGAATCTCAGAGGTTCGCTCCGTGTCCTCGGGCACCAGAACTGCGCTGTAGAGCCAGGGCTTGGGTATGTCGTGCACGAGAGCGTTGTGGCTGTTGACGATGTCTCCGGCCAGCAGCAACGTCACCTCCGGCAGCGCGACCACCCAAAGGGTCGAACCCGGCGTATGGCCACCCAAGCTCATGGCCGCAAGGCCCGTAAAGCCTGGAACAGAGGCAAGCACGTCGCCAGGCAGCGTCTGCACGTCCAGACATGATGACTCGACGATGCGGGCGCCGGTCGTGGTGTTGAAATTGTGCTGCGCTCTCTGATGCACCGTCTGCACCCCCGTAAGCTGTCTGCCAGCGGCCTCGCACAGCGCCAGCAAACCCTGCGTGTGATCGATGTGCAGATGCGTGAAGCCGACACCCGCCACCTGTTCAAGTGCACTGCCAAGCTGTTGGGCGACCGTGCCGTAGAAGGCAGCGGGCGCATCACCGCTACTCATGAGGTTCATCAGATCGCCGAACTCGGCAGCTTGTGCGGCATCCATGGCCGCATCGATGAGGAAACTGCGTCCATCCGCCCAAGTCACCAGCACGGCGTTGTGGCTGATATAACGGCCCGGCAGCGCCTGATCGGATACCTTGAGCACCCGCACACTCACAGGCCCGGCCGAGTCGCGCATCGTCTCAAGGGTATCAAGGGCTGGCAACGGAGGCGCCACACTAGCCACCTGACGGTGGACGCTCCAAAGAAGAACCATGCACGCTGCTGCGGTGAGCAGCAGCGCGGTAGCAATCACTTTCCACATGGATCCATCTCCTGAACTCAACATGTCACTGTATCAGTAAGTAAATCCACGCATGGATCACCATGTACGCGTCACGCTAGGTTCGCCGTCTAAGCATGTCGGGAGCAGCCATGGAGTTCGGAATATCAGAAGAAGCGCGCATCGTCGAAGATCAGGTGGTGCGCATGCTGAACGAGAAGATCATTCCAGCGGAGCGCGAACACGCCGAGCAGCTCAAGTCGGTACCCAACGGCCAAGACACTGCCGTCATGAAGCAACTACGGGCAGATGCAAAGTCACTCGGGCTGTGGAATCTCTACCTACCAGACAAGGAATGGGGTGCCGGCATCTCCAACCACGACTACTCGGTACTGTGCGAACACATGGGCAAGTCGCAACTCGCGCCGCGCGTGTTCAACTGTCAGGCGCCGGATACGGGCAACGCGGAGATCCTCGCCGAGTTCGGCACGGCGGCGCAGAAAGAGCGCTGGCTGAAGCCGTTGCTTGAAGGCGAGATTCGCTCGTGTTTCTCCATGACCGAGCCCGAGGTGTCCGGTGCGGACCCAACGGGCTTACGCACGCTTGCAGTGCGCGACGGCGACGATTGGGTAATCAATGGTCACAAGTGGTTCACCAGCGGCGCTATCGGCGCTGCGTTCGCGATCGCCATGGTGGTTACCAACCCCAAAGGCGCACCGCATGAGCGCGCGTCGATGATCATCGTGCCCACGGATGCCCCCGGCTTCAACATCGTGCGGCCGGTGTCGGTGATGGGACACACCGCCGGCGGTGGCCACTGCGAAGTGGAATACGCGGACTGCCGCGTTCCGGCCGAGAACCTGCTCGGACCGCCGGGCGGCGGCTTCGCCGTCGCCCAGGCGCGTCTCGGACCGGGACGCATCCACCACTGCATGCGCGCCATCGGCATGGCAGAACGCGGCTTCGAGATCATGTGCCGGCACGCCAACCAACGCGAGATCGTCGGCGTGAAGCTCGCCGAGAAGCAGATCGTGCAGGACTGGATCGCCACCTCGCGCATGGAGATCGATCAGGCGAGGCTCCTTACGCAGTACGCCGCCTGGAAAATGGATGCTGTTGGCAAGAAGGAAGCGCGTACGGAGCTTTCCATGGTCAAAGTCGTGGTGCCGAACATGATGATGACGGTACTCGATCGCGTCATTCAGTGTCTTGGCGCGCTGGGCGTCTCCGACGACACGCCGGTAGCGAGCATGTGGCGCAACGGCCGCGCCTTACGCATTGCAGACGGTCCGGACGAAGCGCACAAGATGGTCATCGCCCGCCGGGAGCTGCGGCGTTTCGCCTGAGCAGCAGCGCTCAGCTCATCCGATCATTCAGCCAAGCAAGCACTACCTTCCATCGTCTTTTGACGGTGGAAGGTGAGATACTCAGGTAGGTTGCTGCTTCTTCGACCGTCATGCCGGCAAACGCCCGCGCCTCGAACAGCGCCACATAGTCGGCATCCAGGTTCGCCAGCTCCGCCAGCAGCCGATCCATCTCGATGATGTCCATCACCGGCAGGCCCGTATCTCCATAGATATCCGTAAACGCCGTCTGCAGCCCGGGTCCACGCTTCTGCGCGCGCGCGCGGCGCGCCTGATCCACCAGTACGTCGCGCATGATCTTGCCCGCAAGGCCGAGGAAATGGCTGCGGCTGTTGAGGTCCATACGCGAGACATTGATCAGCCGATCGTAGGCTTCGTGTACCAGTGCCGTCGGCTGCAGCTCTGAACGAGACTCCTTGCGCAGATGCGCCACCGCGTTGTGGCGGAGCTGGTCATACATCACCGACACCACCCAGGCACGCTGGGCCTGGCCTTCATTCGACCAGTTCTTGAGGATCTGCGTCACCGCCTGTCCATCCGCTGTGCGATCACGACCGGGCGCCTGCGTTTCGATTCGTTCCGTGTCCATTCCCGTCTTCCATGTATCCGTAGCCGCTCATGTACACTACCACCGTGCCTGTCAGGCACGCTGCATGGCGGCTGCAGAATTAAAGATGCATGATGACAAAGATGCTGCGCAAGGCGTAGCGGATCAACGTAATGTGCTGGCACTGCTCGAGCAGGCCCTTGAGCGGCCGGAAGCCGAGCGTGAGGCATTCCTGCGCCAGCATGCCGACGGCGCCACCCTCGACCATCTCCTCGGCATGCTCGATCTGGCGGGCAAGGCCACGGAAGTTCTGTTCGCTAAGCCCCAACAGACCATCCGCTCTGCCATGAGCGATCGCAGCGGTGAAACCATCGGTGCTTTCCGCCTGGAAGCGCTGATCGCTGAGGGCGGCATGGGTCAGGTCTATCGTGCCACGCGCAGCGATGGTGTGCTGGATCAGGTGGTGGCGATCAAGATCATCCGGCCACTGGTCACCAACCCGGACACCGTGCGTCGCTTCGAGATCGAACGCCAGCTGCTGGCCAACCTCAGCCACGCCAATATCGCCACCCTGCACGACGGCGGCACAACGGAAGATGGCCTACCCTACCTGGTGATGGAATTCATCGAAGGTCAGCCGCTGGACGCCTATCTGCAACAGTCCGACCTGCCCTTCGAACGACGACTTGCGCTTTTCGAGCAGATCGCGCGAGGCGTGAGCCACGCCCACAAACACCTCATCGTACACCGGGATCTCAAGCCTACGAATGTGCTGGTCGACGATGAAGGCCGGGTGAAGCTGCTGGATTTCGGCATCGCGCAATCGCTCACCGACGCCGGACAGGAGCAGGCGGATCGCCAGGCGAGGATGATGACGCCATCCTATGCGAGCCCTGAACAGTACCGCGGCGACCCTTTGACCGTTGCCACCGACATCTACTCGCTCGGCCTTCTGCTCTACGAGTGCATCACAGGGCGGGCGTACCGCAACCTATCCGGGTCTACGGAACGGGAGATCAGCGAAGAGCTGCTCACGCAGGAAAGCCCACCGGCCAGCAAGCGGGCCGCAGAACATCAAAAACGGTTGCGCGGCGACCTCGACGCGATCATCGGCAAATGCCTGGCGTTCGCGCCGGAGGCGCGCTACGCCTCGGTAACCGAGCTGCTGGCGGACATCGCCAACTTCCGGAATGGCATGCCCGTCAGCCCACGCGCTGAAAGCGCAGCCTACCGCGCACAGCGTTTCGCACGCCGTCACTGGGTATGGGTAGCGGCATCTTTTCTAGCGGTGTTGTCTCTGGGCGCCGGATTGTTCGTTGCAGCACAACAGGCATTGGAGGCACAGCGGCAACGGGACATTGCAGTGCGGGAAACGCACACCGCGGCGGATTCGGTGCAGTTCCTGAAAAATCTGCTCTTCTCCGCACACCCTTGGGAGGGATCGGAACAGCGGGAAACCGTAGAAGACGTGCTTGCCCACGCGGAAAGGGAACTCGAAAATGCCTTCGTCGACCGACCCGACAGCCGTGCGTATCTGCTCGCGGCCATGGCGGAGATCTACGTTGGCCGCGGCAACGTAGACAAAGCTAAGCGCTTTGCGAACGAAGCCGTCACGCTGGCAATGGGCTCTGAGAAGGTGAGCCCGCGCAACATCGCCAACGCACACCGCACGCAGGGCGCAGCGCTGATGGAGGCCGGCGACTACGACGCGGCGGAGTCTTCCTACAGGCAGGCGCTACGCGATCTACCAGCGGAAGGCTACGACAATCTCGCGCTGCGGGCTTCCACGCACAACGACCTGGGTGCGGTGTACCAGTGGAAGGGCCTGTACGAGGAGGCAACGATACAGCTCCTAGCTGCAAAGGCGATCTACGAGTCCGGCGTTACCGACCAACCCCTCGCCCACGCCAGTTCCAACGCAAACCTCGGCCTCGCCTACCTGGAACTCGGCGACCTGGAACGCGCCGAGCAGAACTTCGAGCAAGCCGAAAACCTTCTGGAACTCGGTAACGCCAGCAACGCACAGCGTGCAATGAACGCCGGCAACCGAGCCACCGTGCTCATGCGCCTAAGGCGCTTCGACGACAGTGTCGCACTGTTGCGACGTGCGTTGCCGCTTCTGCGGCAATCGTTAGGACAGGATCATCCGGAATCTTTCATCATGGACACCACCATAGGCTCCGGGCTGTATCAGGCAGGCCGCATAGACGAGGGGCTGACTCATATGAAAGTTGTCGTCGAACAAGCTGAGCAGGTGCTGGACCCCAGCCACCCGATTCTCGCCTATGCGCACATCATTGCCAGCGCCCTGCACTGCAATGGCGGCGAAGCCGAGCGCGGAATCGAACTCGCCGACCGCGCGCTGGCAGCGCGCATCGCGGTTCTGGGTCCAGACCACTGGACCATTCAAACCACACGCAGCATCCTCGGTGAGTGCATGATGCTGGCGGGACGGCCGGACGATTCGCGTCCGCTGCTCGAGAGCAGCTATCACTCCCTGCTGGAAACGTTCGGCGCGCAGGACGAGCGCGTCATCAAGGCCCAGGAACGCCTGGAGCAGCTCACCAGCGCAAGATAATCAATCTATCCGCCAGAGCTTGGTCTAAAAGCTTTCGAGCGAATGCCGTGTTTCTTCAGCAACGTTTGCAGGTAGGAGCGGTTCATGTCCAGCCGCCGGGCCAGATCCACCACACGACCGGCAGTCTCCCGCAACCCCTGCTCAAGGAAATGCCGCTCCGCCAGGTCTCCAGCATTCTTGCGTACATCCGCAAGAGATTGCGCCGTTAACGCGCCTGCCACATCCTCGCCCGCTGGAATCGATGGCTGCGCACCGCGCACACCTGCAGGCAGATGGTCGAGCAACGCCCGTTCATCTGCCAGACACGACAATCGGAAGATAATGTTGCGCAGCTCGCGGATGTTGCCGGGGAAACCGTAGCCAGAGAAAAAACGCACGACTTCAGCATCTAGCTCGAGGCGCTGACGTTTCAGCTCTTCTGCAGCCTGCGCGAGGAAGTAGTCGCATAGGAGGGGAATCTCATCGCGGCGCTCCCGCAATGGCGGCAGGTTGACCTGAATAACGCTGAGACGATAGTAGAGATCTTCGCGAAACGTACCTTCCTCCGCCATGCGGGCCAGATCCCGATTCGTCGCCGCTACCACACGCGTGTCCACGGCGATCGGCGTATCAGAGCCTACCCGCTGCACCTCGTTCGCCTGCAGCACGCGAAGCAGCTTCACCTGCCCCTGCAGCGGCAGCTCCCCTACCTCATCGAGAAAGATGGTACCGCCGT
>JAUILW010000817.1 GCA_030432795.1 Gammaproteobacteria bacterium | reverse complement strand
CCGTGCGCAAGAGTGACACGACGACCACACGCCGCCCGGTGACACCCCAAGGGGCTGCGACGATCGAGCGGGCCGCTGCACGGGCGCGGGTGCGCGAGGTGCGCCTGGAGCCCGAGGTGGGTGGCACTAAACCGGTTCGCAAGGTGCGCCCTCGGGCGGCTGCCGCGTCCCGGCTGGCGCATGAAGAACCGCCGGCAACGACGACCAGCGGCCCCGAAGAGCTTCTGGTGATGTACGTGCTCGCGTCGAACCATGAGCCGTTCCCTGGCAAAGCGCTGCATGCCACGCTACGCGCCAAAGGCCTGCGCTACGGCAGCATGAACATCTTTCATCGGCTGGACCCGATGAGCAAAGTCACGCAGTACAGCGTGGCCAATGCCGTAGAGCCCGGTACCTTCGACATGAGTGAGATCGAATCGTTTTCCACACCGGGTCTGACTTTTTTCCTACGCCTGCCGGGCCCGCAACAGCCGCAGGATGCCTTTGATGACATGTGGCGCGTTGCCCGTGATGTGGCTGCGGAGCTCGGCGGCGAGCTGAAAGACGATCGGCGCTCTGCTATTACCGCTCAGACCATTGAGCACTACCGCGAGCGCATCCTCGATTTCTCCAGGAGAACGCTCTCCCGCCGCGCCTGATGGCCAAGGGAGCATCGCCTGAAGCCTCCGCCGCGCGCGTGGCGGAGCTGCGGCGCGCGCTCGACCACCACAATTACTCCTACCACGTGCTCGATGCGCCGGAGATCTCGGACGCCGAGTACGACCGGCTGTTCGATGAGCTTGCCGCACTGGAGGCGGCGTACCCGCAACTCATCACTGCGGATTCCCCCACACAACGGGTTGGCGCCGAGCCCTTGGCGCAATTCGACACCGTGGAGCACACCGTGCCCATGCTGTCGCTCGACAAGACGACGGACGACAAAGGCGTGGCGGACTGGATGGCCCGCTGCCGCTCCCGCCTGGACGGCGCCGACGTAGAATTCACCTGCGAGCCGAAGATTGACGGCGTAGCCGTTGCGCTCCTGTACGAAGCAGGTCGGCTGGTGCTGGCGGCAACACGCGGCGATGGCCAGCGTGGCGAGGACATTACGGCGAACGTGCGCACCGTCAAATCGGTACCCCTGCGCATCGAGGCGGAAGACGTGCCTGCGCGCTTCGAGGTGCGAGGCGAGGTGTATATGGCGCGGCGTGACTTCGAAGCGTTCAACGAGCGCGCCCGCCAGAGCGGCGGTAAGCCACTGATCAACCCGCGTAACGGAGCGGCGGGGTCGCTGCGGCAGCTTGACCCCAGGCTCACCGCGGAGCGGCCGCTGACGATGTTCTGTTACAGCCTTGGCTGGACGGAAGGGGCGTGGCAGCCGCGGACTCATATGGAAGTCATGGCCCGTTTCGAGGCGTGGAAGCTGCGTACGAATCCGGAGTTACGACTGGTACGCAACGAGTCGGAGTGTATGGCCTATCTCGAAGCCCTCGCTGCCCGGCGAGACAGCCTCGGCTACGACATCGATGGCGCGGTCATCAAGGTAAACGCGCTGGCGCAGCAGGCCGAGCTCGGTGCGGTGACGCGCAAACCCCGATGGGCTCTGGCGTTCAAATATCCCGCGGAAGAGGCGACTACGGTAGTCAACGACGTGGAGTTTCAGG
>JAUILW010000110.1 GCA_030432795.1 Gammaproteobacteria bacterium | reverse complement strand
CTCGGTGCAAACAGGCTTTGAGGTGGTAACCGACGCTGGAGTGTACCTCACCGATCGGCTGCTCAACGCGGCGGGGCCGCACTCCGCGCGCGTGAACACACTGGTGGGTGCTCAGCTGCCCATCAACACACGGCCACTGCGTCACGAGGTGGCGTACCTGAGCGGTGGGGGCACCCGGTTTCATGCCGGTGCCGGCGTGCTGTTCGATGAGGATGCGGGCATTTATCAGCGACCGGATGGTGTGGACATGCTCATTGGCACCACAGATCCGGCCTGCGACGAAGATGAGGTGGTCGATCCCGATGCGGTGCAGACCAATCTCACGGACAAGTGGACACGCCAGGTCATGCGCGCCGCACAGCGGTTTCCGGACTACCGTATTCCCAATCGCGCTCGCGGCACCGTGGGCGTATACGACACTTCGCCAGACTGGATACCGATCTACGACCGAACCGATCTGCCGGGATACTACGTGGCTATCGGCACAAGCGGCAATCAGTTCAAGAACGCGCCCCTGATCGGTGACATCATGGCCGAGGTCATCACCGCTGAGGACCATGACAAGGCGCCGGCAACCTTGTTTCTGGAAAACGTCGGACGGCGCGTAGATCTTGGATTTTTCTCGCGCCGGCGAGCCGTTCAGAGCACCCGGGGTGTGATGGCCTAACAGGCTGCTGAGAAAGCAGCCGGGTATCTCGGCCAGGGACGGACGGGCCGCGAAACAAGCACGTAAGTGCTTGATTCGGCGTGAGCGGGCGACAGCCCGCGGTCGCTGAAAAAGCACAGGAAGTACTTTGTCAGCACCCTGCTAAGAAACGGACTCCGTGCCGGTGAAGGCCAGTTCATCGGCCCTGCATACGAACCGCACAGCGGGCAACACCAGATGCATCGTCGACACGGTAGCGGCGATTACGTGGCTCGGCGCCAGCAGCGGGTTGCCCCACGCAGCGCCATCGAAGGTGAGGATGCGCGGCCGCAGGCGTTCCACCTGGCTTGCGCTGGTCTGCATCTCCACCTGCAGCATGCGAAGCCCCTTTGGTGTGTGCGCCAGGTTGAGCGTGCCGGTGTACTGCACGGCGTCCAGGCCCATGGGTTCCGGGTCGATGCCCTCCACATGTACTGCGCCGCCTACGTTCAAGCTGACGCCGTCGTAGCTGTGGCGGAAATTCACCTCTCCAACCGTCAGCGGAAACCCCAGCCGTTCGCGCAACCCCGCGCAGGCGGCCTCGCTCGTTACATAACCGCCTGTAGAGAAGCCGCGCGCGCGGACGCCGCTGCGGCAGCTCACCCGGCACAGGGCGAGGTCGAACGCGCCCCAGGGTGAGTTCGTTACACGCAGTGCCTGCAGCGACAGGGCGGCGGGGATGGTGGGGTGCAGGCTCGGCGGCAACACCGCCTCGCGGGCGTTGTTGCGCATCTCCGCGGTGACCTGCAGGCACAGCACCTCGCCGAGATCCAGGTCCTCGGCGGAAAAGGCAGCTAACTGTGGCACGTTGCGGGCAAGGACATTGACGTCGGCGGTACCGGTGAGCATGTCAGACCTCCACCCGGGCCGGGGTCCATACGGGCCGCTCGGCATCCTCGGCGGAACGAAACTGCGGCATCACCTCACGGGCGAATAATCGCATGCTTTCCAGCACCTGCGCCTGCGGCACGATCTCCATAGCATTGAGCAGGAAGTTGATGCCGGTCACACCGATGGACTCCCAGCGTTTGATGGTCGCCACCAGATGTTCCGGATCGCCCACACCGACGCCTTCCGGCAGGCCTTTGGCCACCGATGGATCGTCTGCTGGCGGCTTCTTCGCCTTCATGGCCGCACCCGCGTTGCCGAGCGTCTGATAGGCGTGCGTGGGGTGCGCCTCCCGTGTCCAGTAAAGGTGCGTGTTGGCCACGTTGAAGGCATTGACCATCGGCACACCCACGTTGCGCGCTTGCCGGTAGTCTTCGTGGCAGTAGAGAAAATTCATGGTGTGCACCTGCTCGTTGACAAGCCCGCCGACAGGTTCGCATTGCTGAATGATGCGATGGTACTCCTTGGTGCGGCGCTCCTGTTCCGCGTAGCCGGCGGCGGAAACACCCAGGCAGCCCAGGCCGCGGTGCGCCGCATCGAGCTCCGTGCCGGGGGAGGTGACGGTGACCCACATCGGCGGGTGGGGTTGCTGCAGCGGTTTCGGCAGCACGTTGCGGGCGGGCATGCTGAACGCTTTGCCCTGCCACTCGAACTCATCCTGCATCCACATCTTCGGCAGCACGCGCACGAACTCGTCCCAGGTCTTTTTCGTGTCATCCGGATTGACGCCGAAGCCGCCAAGCTCCGTCCAGGTGGAGGAACGCGCGGTGCCGAGCTCGAGCCGACCATTGGATATGAGATCCAGCGCCGCGGCGCGTTCCGCCACGCGCACCGGGTGGTTCATCTCCGGTACGCACACCACAGCACCATGGCCCACCCGGATGCGATGCGTCTGCGCGGCGACGGCCGCGAGAAACGCCTCCGGTGCGGAGCAATGCGAGTACTCCTCAAGAAAGTGGTGCTCCACCGCCCACACGTGATCGAATCCGAGCGCGTCGGCCACGCGGCACTGCTCAAGCGCGTTCTGGTACACCCGAAGCTCGTTTTCGCGGCTGAATGGCCGCGGTGTGGACAGCTCGAAAAATATGCCGAATTTGATGATCTTGCTCCCGTCGCTGCAGCCATTCTATGGCCGCGGTCTGTACTTTCAAAATACACGGTAAGCCGCCACAATGGCCGGTTTTGGCGGGCAGCCGCCCGGTGAATCGACGGAGGATGAACAATGAGCGATG
This sequence comes from Gammaproteobacteria bacterium, assembly GCA_030432795.1. Lineage (GTDB taxonomy): Bacteria > Pseudomonadota > Gammaproteobacteria > Pseudomonadales > Azotimanducaceae > SYFY01. The sequence continues at coordinate 5,968 of JAUILW010000110.1, read as the reverse complement.
CGCTGGAAGACTTCCGCGCTGAGGCGCGTGCCTGGGTAGAGGAGAATTTCCCGCCGAGCCTGGCCGGCAAGGGTATGGGCATGGAAGGCGAACTGGACGGTGATACGAAGGCCGATTTCGAACTCTGGCGGGCACGCCTCGGCGAGAAGGGCTGGGGCGCCCCCACCTGGCCGCAGGAGTACGGTGGCGCGGGCCTGAGTCATCCGCAGGCAAAGATCGTCGGCGAAGAGATCAGCCGCGTAGGCGGCCTCAATCCCATTCCGGCGCTCGCGGGCATGGGTATCACCATGGTCGGCCCGACCCTGCTCGAGTACGGCACGGACGATCAGAAGGCTCGACACCTGCCGGCTACTGCGCGCGGTGAAGTGCGCTGGTGTCTTGGGTTGTCCGAACCCAACGCCGGATCAGACCTTGCCTCGCTTGCCACCAAGGCGGAAGACAAAGGGGACTACTTCCAGCTCAACGGCCAGAAGATCTGGACCTCCGGCGCGGATATTTCCCACTGGTGCGGCGCGCTGGTGCGTACGGACCCTTCGGCGCCGAAGCACAAAGGCATCAGCTTCGTCATGCTGCCCATGGATCAGGAGGGCGTGGAAACCCGGCCGATCCGGCTGATATCCGGCGCATCGCCATTTTGCGAGACGTTTTTCAACGACGCCCGGGCAGAGAAGAGTGATCTCCTCGGTGAGCTCAACGATGGCTGGAGCGTGGTCAAGCGCCTGCTGCAGCACGAGCGGCAGAGTCAGACCAGTGCCGGTTCGCCGATGGCGAGCGCGAGATCCAAGGCAATCCAGGATATTGCCAAAGAATACGCCGGCACAGACGACAGCGGCGCTCTGGCCGATGGCGATCTGCGCAGCCGCCTGGTGGACCACCTGATGGACGCCCGTTCTCACAGCCTCACGGTGCGGCGCATCACGGCGGAAGCCAAAGGTCAGGTGAAGGTCAGCGCCGCGGCGTCGATCCTCAAGAACTCCGCTACGCGCATCTCCCAGACCAAGTCCGAGCTGACGCTGGAAATTATGGGCGCGCAGGGGCTTGGCTGGGAAGGTGCGGAGTTTACCGCCGAAGAGAAGAACACCGTGCGCGAGTGGTTGTGGGGCAAGGCCATATCCATTTATGGCGGCTCCTTCGAAGTGCAGAAAAACATCATCTCCAAGAACATCCTCGGTCTCCCTGAGACCACGCAGAAAGGGTAGGGCGCGAACGTGGCAGCACTGACAGAAGAACAAACGATGATCCGCGACCAGGCACAGGCCTGGGCTACCGAGCAGGCGCCGGTGGCGGCGTTTCGCCGCATGCGAGATGCGGGCGCAGACAATCGCTTCGAACCGGCAACGTGGGAATCCATGATCGAGATGGGGTGGACCGGCATTCTGGTGCCGGAAGCCTACGGTGGTTCCGACCTTGGCTACCTGACCTTCGGCGTGGTGCTCGAGCAGCTCGGCCGCCAGCTCACCGCTTCACCCCTCTACGCGTCGGCGCTGGTGGGCGCTTCGGCGGTACTGCTGGGCGGCAGTGATGCGCACAAGGATGCACTGTTGCCGAAGGTGGTGGATGGCACGGAGATACTCACGCTGGCAGTAGACGAAGGCCCTCGGCACGCACCCAGCGCGTTCGCGACGGTTGCGCAGGCCGACGGCGACGGCTTGCGCATTACCGGCCGGAAGGCGCAGGTGCTGGAAGGTATGTCAGCGACCACGTTCATTGTGGCGGCTAACGGTCCGAGCGGGGTGGGCCTGTTCCTGGTACCGGCAGATGCGGCGGGTGTCAGCCGCACGGCGCTTCACACGGTGGACAGCCGCGGTTACGCCCATGTGGATCTGGAGAATGTGCGCGTCGGTGCCGATGCGTACATTGGCGATGCAAGTGTCCTCGAAGCAGTGCTGGATCGTGCGCGTGCCGGTCTCGGTGCGGAGATGCTGGGCGTGGCATCGCAGGCATTCGACATGACGCTCGACTATCTCAAAACGCGGGAGCAATTCGGCCGGGTCATCGGCTCGTTTCAGGCGCTCGGACATCGTGCGGCGGATCTGTATTCGCAGATGGAGCTGGCCCGTTCGTGCGCGGAAGCAGCACTCATGGCCGTGGACGCGGGTGCGCAGGACACGGCTGAGCTGTGTTCGTTGTCAAAGGCGAAGGTAGGCGACTTCCTGCACGAGATGTCGAACCAGCTCATCCAGATCCATGGCGGCATCGGCATGACCGATGAGTTCGACGCGGGTTTGTATCTCAAGCGTGCCCGGGCGCTGGAGCCGTTATGGGGTAATCAGGCATTCCACCGCGACCGCTACGCGCGGCTGCTCGGGTTTTAGCGATAGATCCGCGGGCAGTGTGGTCGTTCAGGCGGCCGCCTGCTGCTCGATCTGCGCCTTGAGGGCTGCGTTTTCTTTCTCGAGATCCTGAATGCAGCCCATCATCTCGCGGCTGTCCTGCGTGAACTGCTTGAGGAGTTTGCGCAGGTCCTTGTCGTCCTTGCCGGACTCCAGGTCAGCGATCTTTTCTTTGAGCGCTGCGTTTTCCGCCAGCAACGCGCCCTGCTCGCTGCCTTCCCCTGGGGATTCGGCGTCAGCGACGGGATCAGGCCACGACGACGCCTCGAAGCCGAGTGACTGGTCCAGCGCGGCGTAGCGTTCGAAGGCACTGCGGGCGGCTTCGCCTGCATTGCCGGCCAGCGCGGCGGCGTCGTCCCAGGCGAGCTTGCGCAGCTCAGCCCAGGTGGCAGCAATCTCCGGGTTGCCCAGCAACGCACTCAGTTCATCGGCGAGCTTTGCGTTCGGTTGCAGTTCGTTGGTGAGAATCAGCCGCTGGATCTGCGCCTGGGGTTCATCGCCGGTGACTGCAGCCAGCTTTTCGGTGACGTGGGCGTGCCATGCCTCATCGGCATCCGGAGCGGCTGCGGCCTGTTGGCAGGCTTCGCGCAGCGCATCGTTCTCCCGCGTCAGGCGGCGATGATGCAGTGCGAATACGACGCAGGCGCCAATGAGGCACAGCGCCAATTGCAGAACTGCGAATACGGGCCAGGTCACGTGGTACGCCCTTCGAAGGAACTCAACCGAAGTATAGAAGCGATCCCCGGAAGGTCACGGCTCAGGTCGGTGAAGTGATCTTTGACAGACTCTGAATGAATTGCTCGAGCCGACGTCGGTCGGTAACGGGCATCTCGGTGAGTTCGATACCGCAGATGTAGGTACGCGACAGCGCCTTCTTCTGGACGTGGCGTACGACCGCCTTGCTGGTAAGCGTCAGCAGATTGGGGATGGTGATGGCGCAGGTTTCCACGCTTTCTTCTCGCTGCGGCGGCGGCTTGGGGGCGCTGAATTCTGCGCGCAGCCCTCCGGCTGATATGTCCAGAATTTTGCCTATGATCGGCTGATCTCGGTACAGCGTCACCCGCGCGCCGCGCGTGCTCACCCGCATGGGAATCCGGTACCGCTCGGCGCGACGGCGCTGTTGCACGAGCATGCTCTGCGGCAGGCGTACCCGATAGAAGGGCAGACCACGCTCCTCTTCACGGCTGATGATCTGCATTTCCTCGATGAAGGCGTACAACCCCTTGATCCGTGCGGTGGCGGAGACCTTCTGGCGCGGCGTGAGCATCACCATGGCGCTGCGCGGGCGGATGTCCTCGATCAGGAGTTCCCGCTCGGAGACATCCAGCACTCTCGCCTGCATGGGCTGGTCGAGCTGCTCGATGCGCAGCGTCAGATCGGCGCGCTGGTCGCGAAACACCCGCAAGGTAGCAGCCACGTTTTCCGCATCGTGGATGTATTGGGTTTCTGATGGGTCGCCCCCGAGCTGGGGCTGCGCGCTCACAGCTTCACCTCACAGCCGAAGCGGCCGCTGGTTTCAGGCGTTGGCGATTGCAGGCCCGAGGTTGTCGGGGCTGCGTGCGGAAGTTCCTTCCGCTCCGTAGAGGGCATACGCATCGTGACCGTTCAATACACCGATGAGTTCACGTACGGATCTTTGCGAACGGTGAACGATCTTACCGTTAACTGCGTTTAGATCTTTTGCTTCCCGTGCGAGCGCTCGCAGCCGGGTGTGATGCGCGTCAAGGTTTTGCCGTGCTTCGGCGGGGACCTGCTCGACCAGATCCGCCACCGGTGCCGGTAGAGCGCTCAACCTTTCCTCGATCTGTTGGCAAACCGCGGACTTCTGTTCGGTCGCCTCAACCAGGTGTGTGTAGGACTGCGCCTTCAACGCCGCCCGCTCCTGTTCGAGGGTGCCGATCAGTGCCTCCTGTAGCCCGAGAAGGGTTTGCAGGGTGCTGAGCAGTTCTTCAGTCTCAAACTGGAAGTCGTTCATAATCTATTGAATTAGTTCACTTTCTAGTCGAGTAAAATTCTCAGCCAGGCGCTCTGGATCCACATGGTAGCGACCTTCGGCGATCGCCTGGCGGATAGATTCGACACGGCCTGCGTCGAATGGCTCTACCGATTGGTTGAGGGAGATCTCCTGCAAAGCTGCGGCATCACGGCTGAGTCGTACGGTGTCGCTGCTGTTGCTGGAGCCTTCTGAGGAAGCTGTGCGCTGTGCACGCTGCTCGCCCTCGGTCTTCGCCCGGGCGGCTGCCTGCTCGCGCAGCTGGTTGCTGTTCAGATGACGTATGTCCATGCTTTGAGTCTGCAAAATCGACTAACCTGTGTACGCTATCGGCGGTCTACACACTTACTTTAGCTACTTTTTGCCAACTGGGTAGCAATCGGCCCGACCTTGCGTGAAGGCGGGCGCGTGCTGACCACACCCGCTGCAAGCACCCACGCCCGCACCGTACGTCCGGAGCTTTCGTTCTTCACACGGATCTGCTCGCCCCTGGCGCCGTTTTCCATCGCTTTGGCGGTGGTAGTGATGGCTGCCTGGCCGATGTGGGCACGCAACTGCACGACGTCGCCACGGGCCACCGCCGGTAAGGCGCGCAGCATGCTTTGGGTGAGGACGATGCCTGCCGGCAGGTTGCGATTGGCGGCATACGCATCATCGACCGGTGCACGCTGCAGGCTCTCGCCGCGGATACGCGAAATGTCCTGGCGCTGCAGGTGTACGTCGCTGGCCGCGATGCGTTCACCACGGTTCACGGCGCGGCGCGTGACCAGCACGGGCACCTGCACCGACACATCCGCCGCCACGAAGACTTTCCACGGCCGCGGCGCGTGGCAGGTGAGGGCGACGTGCACGCGCCCGAACGGGCGACTGCCCCGAGGTTCCGTTTGCAGCTCTGTGCACGTAGGAAGTTCCACGCGCGAGTCCAATGGCTGTATTGCCACACTGATATCCGCATTAGGGTACTGGCGCTGGGCCTGCGCGGTCACAGCATCACGAATCGCCTGGCTGAACGCCTCGCTGGCTGCAGAAGGTCCGGCATGGACGGCCATCAGCAACAGGCCGATCAACGTTCGAAGGTGAGGTGTTTGCATGGCTCTGTTCGGAGATGGGGTCACCTGTAGTAAAGCACGCACCACGCGGTGCGCAGGCGGCAACGGATTGCCGCCGCACCGGCAAAGGCTGTCGGGTCGCAAGCCGTCCCGAGGCCGAATGCTCGCGTTTTTACTGGAAATCCAACCTGGCACGGCTCTTGCCTCGTGACTCGACGACGAGAGCTACGGGCATTCACCGTGAAGATCAGTCTGGACAACGCATTGGGCATACATCCGCAGGCACTGGAGCTGCGTTCTGCACGTACGCAGGTGCTGGCGCGCAACATTGCCCACGCAGACACGCCTGGTTTCAAGGCGCGGGACATCGATTTTCAAGAGGTGCTCAAACAACGTATGGACGCGGGATCCGCCCAGGTGCGCACCCGACGCACCCACGAAGGGCACCTTACACCGTCCTACCAGTCGGGTGATACGCAGGTCAGCTATCGCGTTCCGACCATGCCGAGCCTGGATGGCAACACCGTGGATGTGCAGACGGAGCAGGCCAAGTTCGCGCAAAACAATCTGCAGTTTCTGGCAAGCCTGCGCTT
>JAUILW010000816.1 GCA_030432795.1 Gammaproteobacteria bacterium | reverse complement strand
TTGATGAATGCTGCGGCTGCCAGGCGAGCGTCTTCCATTGCCCGCGTGGCGCGATCAGCCAGCGCATGGGCCGCGCGATGGACGTTGGCGTTGTCCCTTTCGTAGTAACCGCTGATGGCATCGATCACCTGCCGAGGTTTCTGCGTGGTCGCCGCGTTGTCCAGGTACACCAGCGGTGCGCCATTGACCTCCTGCGCGAGGATCGGGAAGTCCGCCCGAATGGAGTTGCTCACGCTACGCTCCCGGTCAGCACTTGGGCCGCGTCTTCCGCCAACGGTCCGGAAAGGCACTCCCGAAGAAATCCTTCTGCCAGCATGCGCCGGGCGGTGAGCTCGTCGATGCCACGGGCGCGAAGGAAAAACAGGGTTTCCTCATCGAGCTGGCCGACGGTGGCGCCGTGCGCGCAGCGCACGTCGTCGGAGTAGATCTCAAGCTCAGGCTTCGTATTGATCGTCACGCCAGCGCCGAGCGCCAGATTGCGATTCGTCAGCCCGGCATCGACGCCGTTGCAATGCTCGGCGATGTAGATCCGGCCGCGGTAGGTCAGCGTAGCCCGCTCCTGGCCGATGGTGTGCCAGCGCTGCGTGCTTCGCGTATGCGGTGCATGGTGCCGCACGTGCGACTGCAGATCGATGTGCTGTTTGCCGCTGGCGACGGCTGCGCCATCGAACAGGAACGCGGCATTCGCACCGGCCAGATCCACCGATACATCATGGCGGCGAAAGGCTGCGCCCCTGGCGAAGCTTGTTAGCCTCACCTGGCTGTCGCGATGTAGCACGAACTGCAACTTGCTCCACTCTTGCGCTTCCGGATTGGCGCGAAGGCGGTGATAGGCCAGCGTCGCGTTCTCGGCCACCAGACAAATCGTCCAGGCGCTCGCGCGCTCGCTGCGATCGATGATCTCAGCGGTGACGCCGGAGGGCACCTGTATTACGGTGGGCGTGGAGGCAGGCGAGGCATCCAGCTCGAGCCGCGTCGAATCTGCCGCCTGCAGATACCTGATTCGCGGGCCGCGTAACAAAATTTCGCACGTCAGCGGGCAGAAGCTGCTGTCTGCGAGCAATGCTTGCAGCGCGTCGGGTACGCTCGAAATCTCTACGCCGTCGTCGGCAGAGGCTTCTGCGACGGTGCTGCGTGCGAGCGCCAGTTTGGAATACTTCCAGTGCTCACGTGCCGCCGGCACCGACAGAGGCGCATCGCGCAATGCCTGCAGCGCTTGTTCGGTGTCCTGCGGGATCAGGCGCGCTTGAGCCATGCGTAGCCTCGCTCCTCCAGTGTCAGCGCCAGCTGCTTGTCGCCGCTTTCAACGATGCGTCCGTCGGCGAGCACGTGCACGACATCGGGCACGATGTGGTTCAACAGGCGCTGGTAGTGGGTGATCATCAGTACGGCCCTCGATCGGTCCTCGGCAACGAAGGCGTTGACGCCGTTGCCAACCACCGCCAGGGCGTCGATATCGAGCCCGGAGTCGGTCTCATCGAGCAGCGCAAACTTCGGCGCGAGGAGTTTCATCTGCAGGATCTCGTTGCGTTTTTTCTCTCCGCCACTGAAGCCTTCGTTGACGCCGCGTTTGAGAAAGTCGGCCGCCAGGTCGAGTTCGGTTGCGGTGCTGCGCAGTATCTTCATGAACTCAGCCGTAGTCAGCGCAGCTTC
>JAUILW010000815.1 GCA_030432795.1 Gammaproteobacteria bacterium | reverse complement strand
GGGTAGTGGCTGAAGCCCCAGATCACGCTGGACGCCAATGCGGCGACGGCCCATGCCCAGGCGAGGGGGGCAGAAACATGCCGGCGCATGGCGTCAAACGGCCGCTCACCCGTCGACAACGTCTGGTGTGACAGAGCGAAGAGCATGACGCAACCGATGAGCATGCTCAGCGGCTGAATCCACAGAAACTCGTAACCGTAAGCGGCGCCGATGGTGAGCGAGGTGATGGCGCTGCCACCGCCCAGGGTCATCGCGCCCTGTAGCCATCCGGGGCCACCCTGGCGAATGTGCTGCAGCACGCCCATCAGCGAAAAGACTGCTCGATGTCGATGTGCACCTCGAGATCCTCCGGCTGGCGCAATTGCGAAGCCGCGATCTTCTCACCCAGATATCGTGCGTAGGTTGCCTCGTCCAGCGGCAGCGATACCGACTCGTTGCGCCAGGCGGAGAGCAGCAGGGCGTTGGCAAGCATCAGCGAGCCGAGCCCTTGCGCGCCGGAAAATGCCAGCGGCACCCGCTGCCTCACCGCCGCGGCAAAGTGCGCAAGCAGCAACGCGTGCTGGTTGACGGGCTCGAATCCATCGCGCAGCTCGCGGTGGAACTGCGGCATGCCGAACAGATCGCGTGTTTCACGGCTATGCTCCGTCACACGCTCGTCGCAAGTGGCAATCTCTATGCGCTGCCCGTCGTAGCGCAGCGTGCCGCGATCGCCCACCAGATCGAGCTGGTTGATACCCGGCGCTTCACCGGTGGATGCCTGGATGACACCGGTAGCACCGTCCGCCCATTCGAGCAGAGCACTCACCTCATCCTCCACCTCGATATCGTGGTAGCGCCCGAAACCTGCGTGTGCGCGCACGGACGACGGCATGCCAACGACCCATTGCAGAACGTCGAGGTTGTGAATGCACTGGTTGAGCAGCAAACCACCGCCCTCGCCACGCCAGGTGCCGCGCCAGGCGCTCACGCGAAAGTATGCATCCGGCCGGTACCACTGCGTCATCGTCCAGCTCACGCGCTGCAAACGCCCCAGCCGACCGGCGCGCACCCATTCGCGGATGGCGGCATACGCTGGGTCCAGACGCTGGTTGAGGACCACGCCCACCATGCGATCGCCGGCTGCGGCGAGCAGCGTTCGCGCATCCCGGGTGCACAGCGCCAGTGGCTTCTCCATCAGCAGATGCTTGCCGGCCTGCAGCGCCGCAAGCCCCTGCGAAAGATGTTCGAAGGTGGGCGTGGCGATGAGCACCACTTCCACTTCGCCATCGGCAGCGAGCGCATCAGCGCTATCGTAGACCCGCATCTGCGCTGGCAACGTCATGCCCTCCGGCACACCACCGCGCGCAGCCACCGCCGCAAGCCGCGCACCCGGCACCTGCCCTTCGACAAGATTGCGCACGTGTCTGGCGCCGATGTTGCCGAGGCCGACGACGCCGAATGCCACCTCAACCATCGGCGTCAGGAATGCGCGGCAGGGTGTTGCCGGCATCGTCACCGGTACGGATGTTTACCGCGCGCACCGCACCGGCATCGTCGCGGACAAAGTCGAAGTGCATATCCCGCGGCTCGAAGTAGAAGCGGTCCGCAGCACCCACTTCCAGCGGCCCGGAGAACAGGCCGGTGTGGATCAGCAGGCGACTGGCGCCGTCGTAGG
>JAUILW010000109.1 GCA_030432795.1 Gammaproteobacteria bacterium | reverse complement strand
CGGCAAACGACGCCGGCACGTTAGCGCCGAGCTGGCTGCCGAGCGGGGTCAACCCCAGGGCGATGCCGAGGCCGAACAGGGTCATGCCAAGCAGCGCAAAGACGATGCCGATCGCCACGTCCGTCCCCCGCTTGAGCTGCTCACGCAGCACCACACGCAGCACGATGAACAGGAACAGGCACAGCGGCACGATGGCGCGCAGCGCATCCATCAGCGCCTGCAGCACCTGCTCGGCGAGGGAGGTATCCGCGTTCCACGCATCATCCGAAAAGAGCTGCCAGCCGGGATCGAAAAACTGCTCGATGACCACCTGCGGATCACGCAAAACGATACGCCCATCGACGATCTCCGCTGCCTGCGCCTGATAGGTCACCGTGTGATTGGCCGGTAGCTCGCCATTTTCGAGATACCGCGCCAGATCCGTCTCATTGAAGTCGAGGTGCTCATTGGCATGCACCAGCGGTTGCTGGTCCTGTACTTCCTGAGCGCTGCCACGCACTTCGCCGATGTAGCCCGGCATGCCGTAGTAGTCACCCTTCATGTAGTGGAAGCCCGCAAGGCACATGACCGCGACGATGGGGAACAGGCTGGCCAGCGTGACGATGCCGAAGCCGCCGTTGCCGCCGTCTTCGCTGCTCACCACCCTGCACACCCCAATGCCAAGCGCCAACACCAGAGGCACGGTTACCGGCCCGGTGGTTACCGCACCACAGTCCCAGGCGAGGCCGAGAACAGCTTCCAGTTCCGGCACCTGCTGAAACCACAAAGACAGGCCCAGAAGCGCTGACGCGGCCGGAATCGCCAGCCACTTGAGCGGCCACGCATAGAAGAAGCGCAACACGCCGAGGAGGACGGCAAGACCAACGCCCACGCCTACAGAGCCGACGAGTTGCCCGGAGAAGTCGTTGAGCAGGCTGTACAGCAGCGGCGCGTCATCTGCCACCACGCCACTACCCGCGGCCTTGAGCACCGCAATGGCCGGCTCAGCAAATGTGGCGCCAATTCCCAGAAGAAAGGCGAACAGCAGAATGACCGCCATGGCGCTGCGCGTAGGCAATACAGAACCGATCACCTCGCCGAGAGGCATCAAACCGAGCCGCAAGCCCTCCATGAAAAACATGAGGCCGACGATCACCACAAACATGCCGACACCGATCATGCCGGCATAGACGAGGGGAAGCTGCAGCACCAGCACCTGGAACAGCGCCAGGTAGGCGACGATGAACCATATCCCCTTCAGCTGCTCGACGAAGTTGCGGCGGACGTAGGGCGCCAGGATCCGGTAAGTATCCCGCCAGCCGATGGCGAATCTGGGGTTATGTCGCACAGGTCCCTCTGCAGGCAATGTCCTGCAGAGGTTATCGGCGCGTCATCCTGGAACTTGAGCGGCGCGCGGGTGAACGCGCGCGCTGATCAACTCTCGCCGCTGGTATTCACCGAACGGGCTTCACGCTGCTTGCGTAACGTCTCCTGGGACTCCTCGGCCAGATGGTCCCAATCGCGCTGAGTGCGGCATACCTTCTCGCGGATACGGCTGCCGGTGACGCGCACGCGTTTGCATACCTGCTTTTCCTTGGCCACCGGCTCCTTGGCCTTATCGCCTTCCCCGGCGACCGCGGTGGTATGGGCAAAACTCAGCAACAACGCAGCTGCACAGATGGTGAGGAAAGACTTCATGGGCAGGCCTGTGGAACGGTGTCACGGGCGACTATACCATTCCGGCTAACAGCAAACGACGCACCCGCTATCGACAACGAAACCGGCGGCTGGCAGAGCCTACGATCGGCATCTGCTCGCCCGCCCCTGGCAGACCTCGCTCTGGTGCTGGCCTCGGTGGGCCTCGAGCACCACATCCACCGGGTGGACGGTACCTGGCACCTGCTGGTGCGACCCGAACGGGCCGCCGCAGCGCAACACCAGCTGGCGCAGTACGAACGGGAAAACAGCGTCAAACCGGCTCCGCCCACCCCGGTGCACATCGTCGACAACGGCCGCCTGGGCGTGCTCGGTTATCTGCTGGTGATCTGGAGCGAGCCGTTCATCGAGTTCGTCACCGGCGGCGACTGGCGTAGCGCAGGGGTCATGCACGCGGGCGCGGTCATGGACGGCGACTGGTGGCGCACGGTCACGGCGTTGACCCTGCACGCCGATCTCGGCCACATACTCGCCAATAGCCTCTTTGGCAGCGTATTCGGCTGGCTCGCCTGCCGCTACCTGGGCTCGGGCCTGGCATGGCTGCTGGTGGTGATCGCCGCCGCCGGCGGCAACGGCATCAACGCCCTGGTGCAGGCCAGCGAGTTCCGCTCCATCGGCGCCTCCACCGCGGTGTTTGCGAGCCTGGGCCTGGTGGGCACGTTCGTGTGGCGTCGAGGTTACCTGCGCGCGTGGGGCTGGCGGCGCAGCTTCGCCCCAGTATTTGCGGCGATTGCCATGGTGGCCTACACCGGCACCGGTGGCGAAAACACCGACGTCGCCGCCCATCTATTCGGCTTCGCCTGCGGCGCCGGCGTGGGGCTGATGGTCGCCCGGCGTAACCTGCGCTTGTTGGGCCATTCGGGGCAGGTGCTGGCTGGCGCTGCGACCTGCGTGCTCATCGGCTACGCCTGGTGGCTGGCGCTCACTCAGTAGCTGCGCGGCAGCCCCAGCACGTTCTGACAGACGAAATTGAGCACCATGTTGTTGGAGATCGGCGCGGTGCGCCACAGGCGTACCTCACGCCACTTGCGCTCAATCTGGTATTCCTTGGCGAAAGCGAAACCACCGTAGGTCTGAAAGGTCTCATCTGCCGCCTTCCAGGCAGCTTCTGAGGCAAGGTACTTAGCGATATTGGCCGCCTCGCCACAGTCCTCACCGGCATCGTACAGGGCAGCTGCCTTGCGGATCATGAGCTCCGCCGCTTCGAGCTGCGTGTAGGCCTGTGCCAGGGGGAAGGCGATGCCCTGGTTGCTGCCAATGGGGCTGCCGAATACCACCCGTTCGTTGGCGTAGGCCACCCCTTTATTGAGGAAGTAGCGGCCGTCGCCAAGCGCTTCTGAAGCGATGAGCACCCGTTCAGCGTTCATACCGCTCAGAATGTTGCGGAAGCCGCTGCCCTCCTCACCCACCAGGCTGTCGGCAGGAATCACCATGTCGTCGAAAAACACCTCGGTGGTGTTGTGGTTGATCATGGTGTCGATGGAGCGAATGTCGCAGCCCTTTCCCCGCACCTCGCGCAGATCCACGAGAAAAGTGGACAGCCCTTGCGTGCGCTTCGTCACCTGATCCACCGGCGTGGTGCGCGCCAGCAGCAGCATCAGGTCCGACTGGTGGGCGCGGCTGGTCCAGATTTTCTGACCGTTCACCACGTACTGATCGCCCTGCTTCACCGCGCGGGTCTTGAGCTGCGTGGTATCGGAGCCGGTGGTGGGCTCGGTGACGCCGAACGCCTGCAGGCGCAACTCACCCGAGGCGATGGCCGGCAGGTATTTCTGTTTCTGCTCTGGGCTGCCATGCCGCAGCACGGTGCCCATGGTGTACATCTGCGCGTGGCAGGCGGCCGCTGAGCAGCCGTTGGCGTGTATGGTTTCAAGGATCACCGAAGCGGCGCGAATGGGCAGGCCAGCGCCACCGTACGCTTCCGGGATCAGGGCTGCGAGGTAGCCGGATTCCGTGAGCGCATCGACGAAGGCGTGCGGATACTCCGCCTTGTCATCCAGCGCCTGCCAGTAGCTTCCAGGGTACTCAGCACAGATGCGCGCCACCTGCTCCCGGATGTCCGCGTAATCCGCTCCATACTCGAAAGACGGCATCAACCACTCCCCTGCTGAACGATGTTTTCGTACTTCGACACATCCACCAACCGCGCGCTCGCCGCATTCGGCGAGGCGGACTGCATCATGTTGTACACCATACCGTGCGCGGTGCCGGCGACCGTGCCGGTGATGATGCCATCCTGATCGCAGTTCTCCGCCAGCCGCATGAGACGATCGAAAGTATCCACAAAGCTCTGCGTGTGACGCCGGCGGATCGCTGTGCCGTAGAAAATCTTCTCCGCGCCGCCGTAGGGCTTGAGGTCGGTAGACAAAAAGCCGCGGGCGAAGATGTCCGCATCGCCGGTGGCGAGTTTGTGCCACATGTCGTGGATGGTTTCTGGCGAGACGATACTGCCTTCGGTTTCGCCAAAGCAGGAGATGAATAGCATGCCTTCAACGGCGGCGAGCTGCTTTTTCACATTATCGGCAATCTTGAAGAATGCTTCCTGCCGCTGGTTCAGCTCACTGGCTGCCAGCACCTCCGCCTGCCGCTCGCTCATACGCATGGTCTGACGCATGACCTCGGTGTTGTCGGCGAGCTCTTTCTGCTGGATGAACATGCCGATCACGAGCCAGAGAAACGCCAGCGGTGCGAAACCTCCCTCCAGGAAGCTACCGAGGTTCTCAATGGGGATGTTTGCGATCGTGCCGCCCTGGTGGAGGAAATAGAGCAGGCCTGCTCCCAGCCACACCGCGGTGACCGCGGTGCCCAGCAGAATTCGCCAGTCGATGTCGCTCAGTCGTATCATCGGCTGAGTGTACCGCCGCCGAATCGCTGAGGAAAATGCCCATGATAGAAGTGCTCGGACGCCGCAACTCCGCCAACGTACAGAAAGTGATGTGGACCCTCGGCGAACTCGGCATCGACTACCGGCGTGAGGATGTGGGCGGCTCGTTCGGCTACCCGGCCGGTTACCCGAACCCGGTGCAGGTGGTGCCCACGTTACGCGACGGCGACCTGGTAGTCTGGGAGTCCAATGCCTGTGTGCGCTACCTGGCGCGCAGGTATGGCGCAGGCTCCCTGTGGCCGGACGATGAGCCAGCCCGCACCTGCGCTGATATGTGGATGGAGTGGCAGCGCAGCGACATCGCCTTTGCCTTCTTTCCCCTTTTTCAGATGCTGGTGCGCGGCCTGCCGTCCACGCCTGAGAAAATCGAGCGTTCAGTGGCGGGCTGTACTGCCGCGTTTACACAACTAGACGACGCGCTGCACGGCCGCAGCTACATCTGCGGTGAAGCGCTGACCGTCGCGGATATCGCCATTGGCGCGATGATGTATCGCTACATGACGCTGCCCATCGAACGTCCTGCGCTGCCGGCGCTGCAGGCCTGGTACGAACGGCTGTGCGCGCGCCCGGCTTACCGCAAGCATGTGATGATCGAGTACGGCAGCAACCTGGACCAGTGGAACGCACTGGAGAAGGCCAACGCTGGCCTTCAATAGGCAGCGCATGGACAGTTGTGCACGCTCCACATTGTTGTAGGCTGTACCGAATGCAACTGGAAATGCCCCGATGGCCGAACCCGCAGAAACCGCAGCCAAATGCAGCGCCGAGGAGTGGCAAACGCGCGTGGATCTTGCCGCGCTCTATCGACTTGTGGCCCTGCACGGTTGGGACGATTTTCTCTTCACCCACATCTCAGCACGTGTGCCGGGACCCGAACACCACTTCCTCATCAACCCGATCGGCTTGGGCTTCGATGAGGTCAATGCGAGCAGCCTCGTGAAGGTAGACCTCGACGGTAACAAGGTGGCCGACAGCCCATACGACATCAATCCAGCCGGGTTCACCATCCACTCTGCCATTCACGCCTCGCGCGAAGACGCGATGTTCGTGATCCACCTGCACACCAATGACGGCGTGGCCGTATCGGCGATGAGCGAAGGGCTGATGCCCATTACGCAGCACGCCATGCAGTGCGGAGAGATTGCCTATCACGACTACGAAGGCGTAGCTCTGGATCTCGATGAACGTGAGCGAATCGTCGCTGATCTCGGCAACAGGCAGTTCATGATACTGCGCAACCACGGCACCCTGACCGTCGGCTCCAGCGCCAACGCGGCATTCATGGCAATGTACTACCTGGAGCGCGCGTGCACGATGCAGGTGCGTGCGCTGGCAGCCGGAATGGCCAACATCAACATGCCACCGCAAGGCTCAGCGCCGAAGGCTGCGGCACAGTCACAACTGCTGTTCGACGGCAGTGTCGACGCTCTGGCATGGCCAGCATGGCTGCGCAAGCTGGATCGCACAGACGACAGCTACAGAAGCTGAAGGCACAGCCTGTACCGACGAATGCGGATGTCCCGGTCGGCTTTGCTTATCTACCTAACGCTGAGCATGCTGATGGTATCGTGCAGCGCCGCGCCGCCGCCGCTGACATGCGCACAGTACAATCTGCAAACCACGGTCTCCGCGGATCGCCTCAATGGTGAACTCCTCATCGCCAATGGCGTGCTCCGTCAGTCCGATCTCGACCGGGGTCGAAACCCTAAACTGGATGCCTATATGGCGCAGTTCTCCGAGCAGGTGCAGGTGCACGGTCTGCAGGGACGCCCGGAACCCGCCTCCCTTGCGGATGTGCGCGCCCACTACGCCAACGTTATGGGCTTTCCTCGGGAGGAACCCGCGCCCGCGGAAGAGGCACTGAGGGAAGACCTGAAGATCGTTGCCGGCCCAATGGCCGCGCACCGCTATCGGGCGGCGCTGCGGGTCGCGGCATTTCCCCCGGATTTCGGCTACTACGATCTGAACCAACCGTTGCAGATTCGCGGGCAGACGATCTTCGATTTTGGCGGACCTGAAGGCACGATCCGGGAGCGTTGGTCCAACCACGACAATAAATACCGCACGGGCCAGATCTGGCGGTACATGCTGGCAAACCCGAGACTCAATTCGAACCCGGCGCAGTACCGGCAGGATCTCAACGCTGGGGATGAACGCGCGGGAGCGCGCATCGATCAGGATGGTGATCGGCTGAACCAGGTCTTCAATGGCGAGCTTGCCTATGCTGCCGACGACTTCAGATTGCAGGATGGACGCTTTGTCTACGGTCCGGCGCAGCTACCAGAAGATCCCCGCCAGGCAGTAACTGAAGATGCAGGCTTCGTCTTCATCCAACAATGGCTTGCGCACATGCGAAGAACCGGCGACGTTGCAGAACATTCGCGCTGGCTGAGTCCGAATGCCACCTTGTACGGCGCCGGTTGCGATGATGCCGACTCTCACGACCAAGCAGCCATTTCAGGCGGTGCCGGGCAACCCATCGGCGAGGCGGACAAGCGCCTTTCCAGATTGATCGCAGAAAAGCTGGGCCCGCACGTCGATGTAGATCTTCTGCAGCCGTTTGAGGCAGATACGCCGTACGCGCAGCTGCCAGTGTCGGGATGGTCACACGTCGGGTTTCAAACCGAGCTGACAGCGCATGCACCGGGCACCGGCGCCACCATCGAGCCAGGCGTTCGCTACTGCGCGCAGTGGATCATGGCGCTGCGGGCAGAGCCTGCCAAGGTAAACAACATCCGTGCGCAAACCGTTTGGCTGAGCCTCGAGCAGATCGACCCAACCGAGCGTTGCGCAGATCACTTCGCACGCGAACGGATAGCCTCGGAACAACGCTACTGTCGTAACCATCCGGCCTGGTGCCGCACCTGAGAATCGCCCAACCGGCCACGCCGGCCGCCTCATAGAAAATAGATGCGCATCGCAAAAGCAGCCGGTAGCGCTGCTGCTATGTTGGCCGCACAACCATGGGGAGAGGTTTATGAAAAAGCTCGTCGGATCCTTCCTTGCGCTCAGTGCAGGCAGCCTGCTCACGGGGCATCTACAGGCCGCGGAGCCTGTCATCGAGGAAGTCATCGTCACCGCCCAGAAGCGCGAGCAGTCGCTGATGGACGTACCGATTTCCATCACCGCGGTGAGCTCTGAGGCGATGGAAGCGAACCTGGTCGACGACATCTTCGACCTGCGCGCTGTGACGCCTTCACTGGACATTCGAGCGGTGGATCCGCCGGGTGTAGGTACCTCTTTCGCGCTGCGCGGCCTCGGCAACTCCGTGTTCAACATGGGTTTCGAGCCGGCGGTGGGCACCTTTGTGGATGGTGTGTACCGCTCCCGCTCCGGCCTCCTGGCGGCATCCGACTTCGCCGATATCGAGCGCGTGGAGATCCTCAAGGGCCCACAAGGCACGCTGTTCGGTCGCAACACCTCCGCAGGTGTGGTGCACTTCATCTCCAAGCGCCCGAGCACCGAAGCTTTGGAAGGCATGGCTCAGGTCAGCTACGAAGAGCACAACCGCGCACGCTTCAAAGGCTCAATCAACATCCCATTTTCCGACCAGCTCGCCGGACGCTTCTCGGCCAATCTCGGCACGGGTGACGGCTGGCTGGACAACGTCGGCAACGGCGAGAGCGAGCTGCACGACCTGGACCGCTGGACCATCAAAGGCCAGCTGGCATGGCAACCCACCGACAACCTCGATGTGTGGCTGAGCGTGGACTACAGCGAGCTGGATGAGGCCTGCTGCCTGCCTGTGAAGTCGCGCAACGACCCCAACGATGCCCTGTTCAACCAACCGCTGGCGGCAGCCATCGGTTCGAACGACACAATCCCCGCGGACATTGACGAGCGTGAGGTTGCCACCAACGTCACCCCTCGCTACGAAGCGGAAGATTTCGGCGCCGCTTTGGAGATCAACCTCGACGTCGGTAACGTCACGCTCACCTCCCTCACCGCCTACCGCGAGTTTGAGGATTCCAACTTCAAGGACAACGACTTCACTGGCGTAGACATGCTGCGCAGCAACCAGAATCTGCCGGAAGTGAGTCTTTTCTCCGAAGAGTTACGCGTTGCCGGCGACTTTGATGTCGGCTCGGGTTCCGTGCACTGGATTGTCGGTGCGTTCTACTCGAAAGAAGAGATCGAGCTCACCAACGAGTTCATCTGGGGCCCGCAGGTCAACAATCTGTTTTTCCTAGGCCCGTTCCTGACCCCAGGACGCGCCTACCTTGCTGAGTTCACCCAGGAGATCGAATCCAT
>JAUILW010000814.1 GCA_030432795.1 Gammaproteobacteria bacterium | reverse complement strand
CAGTACGTCTCGTCGGAGACCGTGCTCCTGACCATGCTGCGCGATGACAATGTTTCCCGCCTGCTCGCGCAGCTCGGCGTTACCGAGGGACAACTTCAACAGGCCGTGCAGACCGCGCGAGGTGGAGGAAAAGTGCAGGATCAGAATGCAGAGGAGCAGCGCGACGCGCTGGAGAAATACACGCTGGATCTAACGGAACGGGCGCGCGAGGGCAAGCTCGACCCGGTAATCGGGCGCGATGACGAAATTCGCCGCACCGTTCAGGTGCTGCAGCGGCGAACGAAGAACAACCCGGTTCTCATCGGCGAGCCTGGTGTGGGCAAGACTGCCATTGTCGAGGGCCTGGCTCAGCGGATCATCAATGGTGAGGTGCCGGAAGGCCTCAAAAACAAACGTGTATTGTCCCTCGACATGGGTGCTTTGATCGCCGGTGCGAAGTTTCGCGGCGAGTTCGAGGAGCGCCTGAAAGCCGTACTCAACGATCTGTCCAAGCAGGAAGGCAATGTCATTCTGTTTATCGACGAGCTGCACACCATGGTGGGCGCCGGTAAGGCTGAGGGGGCGATGGATGCCGGTAACATGCTCAAGCCCGCGCTGGCACGCGGCGAACTGCATTGCGTGGGTGCCACTACCCTCGATGAGTACCGGCAGTACATCGAAAAAGACGCAGCACTCGAGCGGCGCTTCCAGAAAGTGCTCGTGGACGAACCGAGTGTGGAAGACACCATCGCCATCCTGCGCGGCCTGAAGGAGCGCTACGAACTGCACCACGGGGTGGCCATCACCGATCCGGCAGTCGTCGCGGCAGCACGTTTGTCGCACCGCTACATCACCGATCGTCAGCTGCCGGACAAAGCCATCGATCTGATCGACGAAGCCGCCAGCCGCATCCGCATGGAAATGGATTCCAAGCCGGAGGAGATGGACCGCCTCGAGCGGCGCATGATTCAGCTCAAGATGGAGGTCGAAGCGCTCAAGAAGGAGACCGACGTCGCCAGCAAGCAGCGTCTGGCCGACCTTGAGGAGAGCGTCGCCGAACTCGAGACGGAGTACGGTGAGCTGGACCGCGTGTGGCAGGCAGAGAAAGCCTCTCAGCGCGGTGCCCAGGAGATCATGGAGTCGCTGGACGCCGCGAAGATCGAGTTCGAAAACGCTCGCCGGGCCAGCGACCTGGCGCGCATGTCGGAGCTGCAGTACGGCACCATTCCGGAGCTGGAGCGGGCGCTGGCAAAGGCATCGGACGCCGGCGAGCAGGAAAACCGACTGCTGCGTTCGAGCGTCAGCGAGGAAGAAATCGCTACAGTGGTTGCCAAGTGGACCGGCATTCCCGTGGACAAGCTGCTCGAGGGCGAGAAAGAGAAGCTCCTGCACCTCGAAGACGAGCTGCATCAGCGGGTGATCGGCCAGGATCAGGCAGTGAGCCTCGTGGCGCAGGCCGTGCGACGCTCTCGTGCCGGCCTCGCAGACCCCAATCGACCGAACGGCTCGTTCATGTTTCTGGGTCCGACCGGCGTGGGAAAAACGGAGCTGTGCAAAGCGCTCTCCGTAGTGCTGTTCGACAGTGAAGAGGCGCTCATTCGCATCGACATGAGCGAGTACATGGAGAAGCACTCGGTTGCCCGTCTCATCGGCGCGCCGCCGGGCTATGTGGGTTACGA
>JAUILW010000813.1 GCA_030432795.1 Gammaproteobacteria bacterium | reverse complement strand
GGCGTGTCCATCAATGGGCGCATCGGCGTGCACAGCGGCCTCGCCGTCACCGGGCGCATCGGTTCCGGAGGCCGGGTGGAGCGCTTCGCCACCGGGTCGGTACCCAATACCGCTGCGCGTATCCAGTCGCAGGCGCAAGCCGGTGAGCTGCTAATCTCGGCGGACGTGCACGCGCTGCTGGATTCGAGCATCGATTGCGCGTTAGCCGGCGCATACCCCTTGCGCGGCCTGAGTGGACGCACGGTGCTGTTTCGCGTCAAAGGCCTGGCGCCGGTGCAAGCACATGAATTCCTCGAGCGATCAGCCTTCGTTGGCCGCCAAGCCGAACTCCACGGCCTTCTCGACGCCTACGGCCGAGCCAACCAAGGAAGCGGCAGAACCCTGTATCTGCGTGCCGAGGCTGGCATCGGCAAGTCACGCCTTGTTCGAGAGTTCGCAGCCTCCCTGGGTGGCCTGGCGGAAGCGGTCACTTGTCGCTGTGCCGCATACCAGCAGCACACACCCTACTACCCGATTCTGGATACGCTGAGCCGGGCTCCAGAACTGGGGCAGGAGCGGGACCAGGACAACGCCCTGCTTGCCGGCTTTCTTGCGCAAAAAGCGCTGACCGCACCGACTGACAGACAACAACGGCGCGACACCATCTCAGCCGTCGCCCGTTTGCTGTTGCGGCACGCCGGCAATCGCAATCGTCTTCTGATCTTCGAAGACCTGCATTGGGCAGATCCGTCGTCACTGGAAGTGATCCAGGAGGTAGCAGCGCAGGCGAAGGCCTCATCCACGCTGGTGCTCGCAACCTACCGCCCGTCGTTTGCGCCATCCTGGCCAACACCGGCAGAGGATGTCATCAACCTCAAACCGCTGACCGACGATGAAGCGGTTGCGTTCCTTGAGGAAAATCACAGCCAGCTCACCGCATCGGCACGCCAACGCATAGTGGAGCGCAGCGATGGCGTACCGTTGTTCCTGGAGGAGCTCTGCGTCTGTCTGCGCGACGACACCGACAACGTTCCCCAGACACTGCGCGAGGCACTCACCGCGCGTCTCGATGCACTGGGCGAACACCGGGAAGTGGTACAGATCGGCGCGTTGATCGGCCGACGATTCACACTGCAGATGATTGCGGACACCGGCGTGGTGAGCTTGCCGGTGATTCGCCAGAGCATCGCCGCGGCGGAGCAGCAGGGGCTGGTGGTCAAACTCCCCGCACACGGTGAGGGCGTCTTCGCGTTCCGCCATGCCCTCATTCAGGAGACCGCCTACGACACCATCCTGCGCCAACGGCGCAAGCAACTGCACGGTGAGGTTGCGGCCCGCATGCGCGTATCCGACAGCGAAGACCATGCGTTGATGGCCTTGCACGCCGAGCGGGCGGAGCAGTTCATCGACGCAGTGCACGCCTACCGGGATGCGAGCAAAGCCTCACACCAACGTGGCGCCTACGTCGAAGCGTTGCACTTTCAGGATCGCGCCCTCGAGCTGTTGGGGATGGTTGCTGCATCCCCGGGAAGCCGCCGTGAGCGCTTCTCCCTTCTGCTGACCAGAGCGCACCTCGCGACGGTGCTGTTTGGCTATACCGACGAAGAGGTGGTGCGCAGCTTCGAGCAGGCGCGCGCACTATTGGACGCAGGAGACATCGACGCGGACCCGTTGCGTTTCT
>JAUILW010000812.1 GCA_030432795.1 Gammaproteobacteria bacterium | reverse complement strand
TCGCTCTACGCCGATAAGCAGCCACACACATGCGGTCAGCGACAGACTCACGAACACGGCAGCCGAGCCAAGGTCCTTCGCCCGGCCGGCGAGTTCGTGATGTTCCGGGCTGACGTGGTCCACCACCGCCTCGATAGCCGAGTTCAAAAGCTCCGTTATCAGGACGATAGCGAGGGTGGCGATCAGCATTGCTGTTTGCGTCGCGCTCGAGCCCAGCCAGAAACTCACGGGTAGCAGTATGGCTGCGATGACGCTTTCCTGCCTGAACGCAGACTCGTGCCGCCAGGCGGCACGCAGGCCCTGAGCGGAATACCGGGTGGCTTTGGCGATGCGGGTCAAACCTGTGTGCCCGGGTTTGCTCACGTCAATGGTCCGGGCAGTGGCCTGGTTCTACCTGAATCGTTGAGTGGTCGATGCCGAATCTGCGCTTGAGGATATCTTTCATCTGCGTGGTGGCGCCGCCGATGTCCACATTTTCGTCCACGCTGGCATGCAGGGTGAGTAGCGGCTTCTCCGGCGTCAGCGACCAGGCATGGATATGGTGCACCTGCCGTACCCCCGGCACGCCAGCCTCGAGGGTTGCGCGAATCTCGGCGATATCGACGTCCGCCGGGACGCCCTCAAGCAGGATGTGTCCGCTTTCCTTGAGCACGCGGTAGGCGCCGCGGCCGAGCACCAG
>JAUILW010000108.1 GCA_030432795.1 Gammaproteobacteria bacterium | reverse complement strand
GGGTCAACATCTTCTACACCGCACCCACCGCCATCCGCCAGCTCATGGCTCAGGGCGATGACTTCGTCACCGGTACGTCGCGCAAGTCGCTGCAACTCCTGGGATCCGTGGGAGAGCCAATCAACCCGGAAGCGTGGGAGTGGTATCACCGTGTGGTGGGCGATCACCGTTGTCCGATCGTCGATACCTGGTGGCAAACGGAAACCGGCGCCATCATGATCACTCCGCTGCCAGGCGCCACCGCGCTCAAGCCTGGCTCTGCAACACGCCCGTTCTTCGGCGTTCAGCCGGCGCTGGTGGATGCGGAAGGCAATATCCTGGAAGACATCGAAGCATCGGGCAACCTGGTCATCACCTCCAGCTGGCCAAGCCAGATAAGAACGGTGTACGGGGATCATCAGCGGGTGATAGACACCTACTATTCGACCTACCCTGGCTATTATTTCACCGGCGATGGCGCTCGGCGTGACGCAGACGGCTACTACTGGATTACCGGTCGCGTAGATGACGTGATGAACGTGTCAGGCCATCGCATCGGCACTGCCGAGGTGGAGAGCGCGCTGGTACTGCACGACTCAGTGGCAGAAGCGGCCGTGGTTGGTTTTCCACACGACATCAAAGGAGAAGGCATTTATGCCTATGTCACGCTGATGATCGGCGACAACAGCGACCCGGCAACACTGGAAGCGGAGTTGATAGATCTGGTGCGTAAGGAAATCGGGCCCATTGCCAAGCCTGACTTCATTCAGTGGGCGCCAGGCCTGCCGAAGACACGGTCGGGCAAGATCATGCGACGCATCCTGCGCAAGATTGCTGCCGACGAGCTGAGCAGCCTAGGCGATACCACCACCCTCGCCGATCCGAGCGTTGTCGACGACCTGGTTGCCAACCGCAAGGCGACCAAACAATGAGCCTGCATGGCAAAGTCGCCGTTGTCACCGGCGCGACAAAGGGCATCGGCAAAGGCGTTGCGGAAGGGCTGGCCGAACACGGTTGCACCGTTTACGTCACGGGTAGGAGTTCTCGCGCGAACAACCCGGAGTCCCAGCTCACCGTTGAGGCAACCGCTGAGTCCGTGCGCGCATTCGGAGGCACTGGCATCGGGGTGGTGGTAGACCACAATGACGATGAAGCCGTGCAGGCCCTGTTCGAGCGCATTCGCCGGGAGCAGGGACGCCTGGACATACTGGTCAACAACGCCTATCAGATACCTGATCCACCGGTATTCAGCGGTGGCTTCTGGGAACACCCCATATCCATCTGGGATGACCAGTGCGGTGTTGGCCTGCGAGGCTACTATGTGACTGCCGCGTACGCTGCCCCGATGATGGTTGCCCAGCAATCCGGGCTGATCGTCAACATCTCATCCCGGGGCGGACGCGAGTACGTTTTCTCGGCTTCTTACGGCGTAGGCAAAGCGGGTGTCGATCGCATGGCACGCGATATGGCCCACGAACTGCGGCCGCACGGTGTTGCCGCACTGTCTTTGTCTCCCTCGAGCGTCAAAACGGAGTTCGTGCTCGAACAGGTTGCCGCCGGGAATATGAAGCTAAACCCGGAAACAGCACAATCCGTGCGGTTGTCGGGCCGCACAATCGCGGCACTCTCCATGGACGAGAACCTTCTCGATCTGAGCGGCGGCATCTACACCGTACAGGAAATTGCACAACGCTACGGCGTGCAAGATCCCGACAGAGAATGACCACAACGGGTAATTTGCACTAGCGAGAAATATTTTCTTCGCTATCATACGCCGCTCTTTGTCACCGCAGGACGGAGTTCGATGGCTGCAAAGAAGAAAACAGCGAAGGCTCCAGCCACAAAGAAGAAGGCTGTAGCCAACAAAAATTCTGCATCTGCCAAAGCCAAAACGACGGCGGTGAAGAAGCCCGCTGCTAAGAAGACGGCTGCTAAGAAAGCCGCCGCGAAGGCAACGGCACCAGAGAAACCGGCCGCTAAGAAAACAGCGGCGAAGAAAAAGGTGCCTACATCAAAAGTGCCAGCGAAGAAGACAGAGAAGGCGGCGAACAGTACTGCAACGCAATCCAAGAAGTCCCCAGCAGCCAAGAAGAAAGCTGCTGCCAGCCCACCAACCAAGAAGGTAACCAAAGCAAAAGTGAGCACGAGTGCGCAGTCGGCGGCAAATCAATCCGCTCAACCCGATGTTCTGCTAGGACCCATCCACGGCGTCCAACCTTACAAGCTCAGTCCCGACGAAGAGTACATGAGCGATCAACAGCTCAGCCATTTTCGTGAGATTCTGCTCAACTGGAAACGCGAGCTGATGGAAGAGGTGGACCGCACCATCCATCATCTCCAGGACGAGCCGTCAAACTTTCCGGATCCCAACGACCGCGCAACGCAAGAGTCTGAATTCGGCCTCGAACTGCGTACGCGCGACCGCGAGCGCAAGCTGCTTCGCAAGATCGATGCGGCACTTGCCCGCGTTGAGGACGGCAGCTACGGCTACTGTGAAGAAACCGGCGAGGAAATTGGCCTCAGACGTCTGGAAGCACGGCCGATCGCAACCTTGTGCCTGGAAGCGCAGGAGCGCCACGAGATGACCGAGCGTCATTTCGGCGAACGCGGCACGGACGAGCGCTATCGCTAGCTGACGAGCGCTATCGCTAGCTGACGAGCGCTATCGCTAGCCGATGAGCGCTGCTCACTAAGGCAACAAACGAAAACGCCTCTTCACCTTTCGGTGAAGAGGCGTTCACTACCTCATAACGACGCTGCCCGATCAGGCAGATTCGTAGTTCGCAACTTCCTTCATGGAGAGCTTGATGCGGCCACGCTGGTCAACATCGAGCACTACCACCCGCACCATCTGACCCTCTTCCAGGTAGTCAGTGACTTTCTCAACCCGCTCTTCGGCAATCTGAGATATGTGCAGCAAGCCGTCCTTGCCAGGCAGGATGGCAATGAAGGCGCCGAAGTCGACAATGCGTTCCACGCGACCCTCATAGATTCTTCCGACTTCCGCTTCGGCGGTAATCTCTTCGATACGGCCGGTTGCAATGGCCCGCGACTCAGGCGTGGTCGCGAAGATCTTCACGGTACCATCGTCCTCGATATCGATTTCCGCGCCGCTCTCCTCAACGATGCCACGAATAGTCGCGCCACCCTTGCCGATGATGTCGCGGATCTTGTCCGGATGAACCTTCATCGTGGTGACGATGGGCGCGTTTTCGGCGAACTCAGCACGTGGCTCGGAGATGACTTTGTTCATCTCGTTGAGAATATGCAGCCGCGCTTCATTGGCCTGCTGCAGGGCAGCCTCCATGATCTCTTCGGTGATGCCCTGGATCTTGATGTCCATCTGCAGCGCGGTAACGCCTTGCGCCGTACCTGCAACTTTGAAGTCCATATCGCCCAGGTGATCTTCGTCACCGAGAATGTCCGTGAGTACCGCATAGCGGTTGCCGTCCTTCACGAGGCCCATGGCAACGCCAGCAACCGCCGCCTTGATCGGAATACCCGCATCCATCAGCGCCAGAGACGTACCACACACGCTCGCCATCGAGCTCGATCCGTTCGACTCGGTAATTTCCGAAACCACACGCAGTGTGTAGGGAAACTCCTCTTCGTTGGGCAGGAGTGCCGCCACACCACGTCGAGCAAGACGGCCGTGGCCGATCTCGCGCCGCTTCGGCCCGCCCATGAAGCCTGCTTCGCCCACGCTGTACGGGGGGAAGTTGTAGTGCAACATGAAGGCATCTTTATAGGTGCCTTCAAGCGCGTCGATCATCGCCGCATCGCGCTGCGTGCCAAGGGTGGCGGCAACGATGGCTTGGGTTTCACCGCGTGTGAAAAGTGCTGAGCCATGTGCCTTCGGCAGAATACCGACCTCTACGGCGATTGGGCGCACCGTGCGCAGGTCACGCCCATCGATACGAGGGGCGCCGTCCAGCACACGATCCCGAACGATGGCTTTCTCGAGCTTGGAGAACGCGCCACCCACGTCGGATGCGGAGAACTGCGCGTTTTCTCCTTCGCTGAGCTCCATAGCCTTGGCCCGTAGCTCGCTCACACGATCCTGGCGCGCCATCTTGTCAGTAATGCGATATGCCTCACCAAGTTCGGCTTTCACCGCAGCGGCAACCGCTTCGGCGAGTGCTACGTTCTCGGGTTGCGGTGCAAACTCCCAGCGCGGCTTGCCTGCCTCTGCAGCAAGTTCCTCGATCACCGAGATGACCTTCTGCATCTCCATGTGCCCGAATAGAACCGCACCGAGCATCTCGTCTTCGCTGAGGCAGTTCGCCTCACTCTCGACCATCAGAACGGCATCTTTCGTGCCTGCCACCACCATGTGCAGCATGGAGCTTTCGAGTGCCGCATAACCGGGATTGAGCACGTAGTTGCCATCGATGTAGCCCACGCGCGCGCCGCCGATGGGGCCAGCAAATGGAATGCCCGACACCGCAAGCGCTGCAGATGCGCCAACCATTGCCGCTATGTCCGGGTCCTGGTCCTTGTCCGCGCTCATGACCGTGAGGATGACCTGCACTTCATTCATGAAACCTTTGGGGAACAACGGACGAATCGGCCGGTCGATCAGGCGACAGGTGAGCGTTTCTTTCTCGCTTGGGCGCCCTTCACGACGGAAAAAACCGCCGGGGATCTTGCCCGCCGCATAGGTCTTTTCCTGATAGTTCACTGTGAGCGGGAAAAAGCTCTGGTTCGGGTTTGCTGTTCTTGCACCGACGACAGTTGCCAAAACCATGGTGTCGCCCATGGATACCATTACCGCACCGGTTGCTTGCCTGGCGATTTTGCCGGTCTCCAGGACCAGCGTGTGCTCGCCGAATTGCACTTCCTTTCTAATTGGATTCAAAACGTTTCCTTTCTCTATCTATCTTCTTTCTTCAAATTCCAGCAGTTTTACCGGCGCAGGCCGAGACGCTTGATCAGCGTTGCATAGCGGTCGGCATCTTTCTTCTTCAGGTAGTCCAACAGCTTTCTGCGTTGGTTAACCATGCGAATGAGCCCACGACGGGAGTGATGATCTTTCTTGTGAGCACGAAAGTGCTCCTGCAGACCATTGATATTGTGCGTCAACAACGCAACCTGTACTTCAGGAGAGCCTGTATCACCATCTTCGGTCTGGTAGTCCTTGATGATATCGGCCTTGGATTGTGCACTCAGTGCCATGTTTAACGTCTCCTAATATGCTTGAGTTGAAAGTAAGCGAGCCGTGCAACCGCGCATATTTACAGTTGTACGTTCGCAAGAAGACGACGCGGCGCCACGCGCCCGTCGTCCAGAACTTCTCCAACGCCGATGAAACGATCACCGTCATCGGCGCAGCGCGCAGCCAGGCGAACGAAGCCGCCGGTGGGTGCGCGCGGCACTATAACCGGCTGTCCCTGCCTTAGATAGTAGGCGGAGGACTCCTCCAGAACCAGTTTAGGCCACATACGCACGGCGTTTTCGATGGGCTGCAGAAGACCATCGCCAGCACGCTGACTGCAGGCTTCTTCAATCTCTTCGAAGGTGATCAGCTCATCCTCCGTAAATGGGCCGGCGGCACGTCTGCGAAGCGCGATGACATGCGCACCGCAACCCAGCGCTTCGCCGAGATCTTCCGCAATCGTTCGCACGTACGTACCTTTGCTGCAGTGAATCTCGAGCTCCAGCGTGTCACCTTCAAATGCCGCCAGGCGGTTCTCGAATACGGTCACCTGGCGGGACTTACGCTCTACTTCCACTCCCTGCCTTGCCAGTTTGTACAGCGGTTGCCCCTGGTGCTTGATCGCCGAGTACATGGAAGGTATCTGGTCAAATTGGCCGCGAAAGCGCCCTAACGCCTGTTCCACATCACATTCGGTGATGCCCGACACTGCGCGTTCCGCGATGATCTCGCCATCCGCATCGCCGGTGTCAGTCGATACACCCAGGCGGATACGCGTCCAATACTTCTTGTCCGATGCGAGCAGATACTGAGAGAACTTGGTCGCCTCGCCGAAACACAGGGGCAACACGCCAGTAGCGATGGGATCCAGGCTGCCCGTGTGCCCAACTTTCTGCGCGTTGTACAGGCGCTTGGCTTTTTGTACCGCCTGGCTTGAACTCAAGCCCTGGGGCTTGTCCAGAACGAGAAAGCCGTCAACCGGTCGTCCCCGGCGGCGCTTAGCCATGATCCAGGCCTTCATCGTCAGCATGCTGACGCTTGTCACTGGCCACTGCGTGCTCGATGAGTGCTTCCAGGCGCGGCCCACGATCCACGACGTCGTCGTAGTGGAAACGCAGCTTCGGCGTGGTACGCATACGGTGCCGCTTCGCGAGCTCCGAGCGCATCCAGCCTGCCGCATTACCGAGCGCGGCGACGAGCGCATCCTTCTGATCCTGGGTGTCCGTCTCCAGCGAAGACACGTAGACATCCGCGAAGGACAGGTCTTTGCTCACGCGCACTTCGTTGACACTGACCATGCCAACGCGCGGATCACGCATCTCGCGCTGGAGAATCTGCGCAAGCTCGTCGCGCACGAAGTCGCCGACACGCAGATCCCGGCCAGTCGCTGGCTGGAAACCCTTACTCACAGCTGACGGGCGACTTCTCGCGTGTCGAACACTTCGATCTTGTCACCCGGCCGCACGTCGTTGTAGTTGCGCACGCCGATACCGCACTCGGTTCCGCTACGCACCTCATTGACGTCATCTTTGAACCGACGCAGGGATTCCAACTCACCTTCGTAGATAACGACGTTGTCACGCAGAACGCGAATGGGTTTGCTGCGCAGCACCGCACCTTCAATGACCATGCAGCCAGCCACCTGGCCGAATTTCGGCGACTTGAATACTTCCCGCACCTCTGCGGTGCCAATAATCTCTTCGCGCACTTCCGGTGCGAGCATGCCCGACAGCACCTGTCTGACGTCGTCGATCAGCTCGTAGATGACGCTGTAGTAGCGAAGGTCCATATCCTCACGCTCGATCAACGTCTTCGCGGCGTTGTCCGCGCGAACGTTGAAGCCGAAGATTACCGCACCGTAGGTGAGCGCCATGTTGGCATCAGAGGCGGTGATCCCACCTACACCGGAACCAAGCACGTTCACCTGCACCTCGTCGTTACCGAGATCCGCAAGCGCCTGCGTGATGGCTTCGAGGCTGCCGCGCACATCGGCCTTCAGCACGAGCTTCATCACCCGCTTCTCGCCTTCGCCCATGTTCGCAAACATGTTTTCCAGCTTGGCAGCCTGCTGAAGCGCCTGACGCTTCTCCTGCGAACGATCCTTGCGGAACTCCGCAAGTTCCCGCGCGGTGCGCTCGTCCGTAGACGCAGCGAAGTCGTCACCAGCACCCGGGGTGCCGGATAGGCCCAGCAGCTCAACCGGAGTGGACGGCGGAGCCTCATCAACCTGCTCGCCTTTATCGTTCACCATGGCGCGTACGCGCCCGTAGTACTCACCGGCGATGACGACGTCACCTTTGCGCAAGGTGCCGTTCTGCACGAGGAGTGTGGCTACAGGCCCGCGGCCCCGATCCAGGCGTGACTCGACCACCACACCGCGTCCCGGAGCATCCGGTACGGCCTTGAGCTCGAGCAGCTCTGCCTGCAGGTTAATGGCTTCGAGCAGCTCCGGTATGCCTTGCCCGGTCATTGCAGAGATCTGAACGAACTGCGTATCTCCGCCCCAGGATTCCGGCACCACGTCCTTAGACGCCAGCTCGTTGGTTACGCGATCCGGGTCTGCACCCTCGAGATCCATCTTGTTGATGGCAACGATGATCGGCACACCGGCCGCTTTTGCGTGCTGAATAGCCTCTTCCGTCTGCGGCATCACGCCATCGTCGGCCGCAACGACGAGAATGACGATATCGGTAACCCGCGCTCCACGCGCACGCATCGCTGTAAACGCCGCGTGGCCAGGTGTGTCGATGAAGGTAATCAGGCCGCCATCGGTGTCCACACAATAGGCACCGATGTGCTGGGTAATACCGCCAGCTTCGCCGCTAACCACGCGACTCTTGCGGATATAGTCGAGCAATGAAGTCTTACCGTGGTCGACGTGGCCCATAACGGTTACCACCGGCGGCCTCGACGCTTCATCCCCTTCGATCTGCAGCGACTCTTCGTGTGCCGCTTCGATGGCGTCATCGCGCACGAGCTTGATCTTGTGGCCCATCTCCTCGACGACCAGCGTCGCGGTGTCCTGATCAATGCTCTGGTTGATGGTCGCCATCACACCAAGGCCCATCAGCTGCTTGATCACTTCTCCGGCCTTGACCGACATCTTGCCAGCTAGTTCGCCAACCGTGATCACGCTCGGGACTTCCACCTCGCGGGCGATGAACTCCGTTGGCTTGAACTCGCCACCGTGCTGTTCGAGATGCAGCGCAGGCTGGGCTCCCCGTCGTCGGCTGCGACGGGCACCTTTGAGCTTGAGCTCCCGGCGCCCGCGATCAGGCCCCGCATCGCGGCCTTTGCCTCGCTCGCGCTCCTTCTCTTTGCCGCCACGCACCCGCTTGCCGCCGCGCTCCTGGGCAGCGCTCTGAGCCTGCGCATCCACCGCTGCTTTCGCGGCCTGTTGCAGCTCATCTGCTGGCTTCGATTCGGGCTCAGCCGCCGCACGCGCGGCCTGCTCCGCCTCCTGACGGGCTTTCTCTTCCGCAGCCCGCTCTTCGGCCTCGCGCGCGCGCGCTTCTTCGCGACGGCGCTCTTCTTCAAGGCGTGCCTCTTCTTCCTGACGGCGTGCTTCCGCCCGGCGGGATTCTTCCTCGCGGATCTTCTGCGCTTCGAGCTCCGAGTGCGAAGGCACTGCGGACTGCTCCGCCGGCGCGTCACCGTCACCAGCTTCCGCCCGCTTTACGTAGGTGCGCTTACGCCTTACCTCAACGGTTACGTTGCGGCCACCACGCCCGCCGCCGG
>JAUILW010000811.1 GCA_030432795.1 Gammaproteobacteria bacterium | reverse complement strand
GGCGCGCCACCGAACTGCGCTGTCCGTTCCACGGATTCGCCTGGGAGCTGTCCGGCGAGCTGAAGGACATTCCCGCCGACTGGGACTTCTGCCACGTGGACCGCGACAACTTCGGCCTGCCGGAGATTCCCACAGGCACCTGGAATGGCTTCGTATTCATCAATCCGGACCAGAACTGCGAGCCGCTGGAGCCGTTCATCGCCGATCTGGCGCGGCAGTTCGAGCGCTGGGATCTATCCAAGCTCTACATCTTCCAGCACGGCGCACGCATCATGCCGTGCAATTGGAAAATCGCCCAGGAAGCCTTCTGCGAGGCCTACCACGTGAACGGCACGCACCCGCAGATCCTCAAGGGGCTCGGCGACTGCAATAGCCAGGTGGATGTGTGGGAGAACTGCGCGCGGGTGATCACACCCGGCATGACACCCAGCCCGCTGGTGGGCGACATTCCGGCCAGCGAAGTGATTCGCTCCATGCTCGACATCCGCGAGGATGAGCAGATGCCGCCGATTCCGGAAGGCATGTCGCCACGCGATTTCAGCGCCGCCATGTCCAGGGAAACGCTGCGCGAAGCGGCAGGCGACCTGGTGGACGTGTACTGCGACGCCGAGCTGGTGGACAGCATCGATTACACCCAGTTTCCGAACTTCCACCCCTGGGGTGCGTTCAACCGCATCGTCTACCGTTTCCGACCCAATGGCGACGATCACCGCACCTGCATCATGGAGTGCTTCCTGTTGATGCCGTTCTCCGGCGAGCGGCCGGCGCCTGCGAAGATCCACTGGCTGGGTGACGATGAGCCCTGGGGATCGCTGCTCGGTTTCCTTGGGCAGGTGTTCGACCAGGACGTGTTCAATATGCCGAAAGTGCAGGCAGGGCTGGAGACCACCTACAAGCCCGGCGTGACGCTCGCCACCTATCAGGAGTCGAAGGTGCGCTGGCTGCACCACAAACTCGGCGAGTGGGTGGAGGGCAAGGCATGAAGAAGGGCATCATCCGGCACGCCTTTGGCGACGTCGCCTACAGCCTCACCGACGAGGGTCTGGTGCTGGTGGACGATGGCGCGCAGCAGGGGCTGTTCGACAGCAGAGGTGTCTGGGTCTCCGGCGAACTGCGTCAGGCAGACCCGCAGATGTGCGTCTGGGTCACCAACCAGCACCAGCCGAGCGGCGTGATAGACCCGAAACGCCAGGGCAAGGTACCGCATCTGGCCGACTGACGCCGGTCAGTCCACCAGATCCCACACGCTCCTGAACCCGTCGTCGGCGCCGAGCAGCGCCTGCGACGGGCTCTGCTTGTCCACATGCCCGATGAGATGCTTGTAGGTGCCGTAACCCACAAGCGCCTGCAGCCTCGGTGAGAAGCTGCGCACCAGTTCCTGTGGAATGCCGAGCTGCTGATTTTCCTGCTGACGCAGAAAGCCCGCACAGTAGTTCATCGCAATACCCACCCGCCGTTCGCCGCTGTGATTGGCGCCACCGCCGTGCCAGAGGCTACCGTTCCATATCAGCACACTACCTGCGGGCATCTCAGCGGCAATACTGGGCGGCTGGCTGCCGTATTCGGGCTTGTGATCAAACCGGTGGCTGCCCGGCACGATGCGGGTTGCGCCATTGGCTTCGGTGAAATCCGTCAGTGCCCACATGGAGTTGCAGACCACCGCGC
>JAUILW010000810.1 GCA_030432795.1 Gammaproteobacteria bacterium | reverse complement strand
CGCCCTCGCGCCCAGGTCAAAGCGCGCCAATGACTGCTGAGGAGATGTTTACGTGATCAAGAAGTTTGCGACCACACTCACCACCGTGCTGCTGATGGCTGCGGGAAGCGCCCATGCGGAGCTGAAAATTGCCGTGCTGGACACCCAGCGGGCCATATTCGAGGCGGAGGCGGTGAAGTCGCGCCTGGAGAAGATCAACGCCGACCTGCAGAAGGACCAGGACGAAGCCAAGGGCCTGCAGAACCGCATCAAGACGCAGCAGGAGAAGCTGCAGAAAGATGCCGACGTGATGAGCGACGAAGCCAAGCGTGCCGCCGCCAAAGACATCGAGGACATGCAGATCGATCTGCAGTTCCTCGTGAATAAGCTGCAGAAGGCCGTGAAAGACCGCCAGGAAGAGATCCTGCGGGATATGGTGCCGAGGGTGGATGCGGTGCTGAAGGATCTGATCGAGCTGGAAGGCTACGACATCATCTCCGAGCGCGGTAACTTCCACTACGTGAACACCAAGCACGACATCACCCGCCGCGTGACCGAGAAGCTGAACGAGAAGGCGTCCCGCTAAGATCGTCTAGCTGACCAGCTGAGATCGTGCCCGAGTTTACGCTCCTCGAGCTTAGCGAGAAGCTGGGCGTGGAACTCGTTGGCGACCCGGAGATCCGGGTCGCCGGCATCGGCAGCTTGCCTACCGCATTGCCGCACCAGCTGTCTCACCTGTCTAGCCCGGCGTTCGTCAAGGATCTACCGGGCACCCGTGCCGCCGCGGTGTTGTTGAAGGCCGAACACGCGGCAAGCAGCCCCGTGCCGGTGCTCGTTTGTGACAACCCTTACCTCGCCTTCGCCAGAGCCACCCAGCTGTTCGCGGTGCCCGAGCCAATCCAACCTGGGGTGCACCCGACGGCGGTGGTGCACGACAGCGCCCAGGTGCATGTGGATGCCTGCATCGGCCCGCACGCGGTGGTGGGGGAGGAGTCGATCATAGGCGCGCGTGCGCGGGTGCATGCACACGCAACCGTGGGTGCGCGATGCGAAATCGGCGAAGACGCCGTTCTCTATCCATCCTCTGTGCTCTACAGCAACGTCCACCTGGGCGCGCGCAGCGTCGTGCATAGTGGCGCGGTCATCGGCGCGGACGGCTTCGGCTTCACACCGGATGCCAGCGGCCGCCTGCAGACCATCGCCCAGCTTGGCGGCGTGCGCATCGGTGACGACGTAAGCATCGGCGCCAACAGTTGCGTGGACCGCGGTGCGCTGGAGCATACGGTGATCGAAGAGGGCGTGAAGATCGACAACCAGGTGCAGATCGGCCACAACTGCCACATTGGCGCCCACTCGATACTCTGCGGCTGTGTGGGTATCGCAGGCAGCACGAAGATCGGCCGACACTGTGTGTTCGCCGGCGGGTCCGGTGCCGGTGGTGACAAGCCCATCGAGATCTGCGATGGCGTGATGGTCAGTGCGGTCACCACCATTACCACGTCGATCGACAAACCAGGTGTGTATTCAGGCTCGGTGCTGCACAATTCGCGCACCGCCTGGAAGCGAAACGCGCTGCAGTTCCAGTCGCTGGACAAGCTGGCCAAGCGCGTGCGCCAACTGGAGCGTGCGCTGGAAAAGAAACAGGAATCATGAAAGACATCCAGGAGCTCAAACGCTACCTTCCGCA
>JAUILW010000809.1 GCA_030432795.1 Gammaproteobacteria bacterium | reverse complement strand
CCTGGCCGTGGTTCTGGGTTTTTGCGCAGCACACGCATTCGACCGATCCACGGAGCGGTGTCGTGCGTCGCCATCACATGTATGACCAGACCTTTCAGCGCGCCTTCAAACGTGCCGTAGAACAAGCAGGCATCACGAAGCCCGCCACACCGCACACCCTCCGCCACTCGTTCGCGACGGCCTTGCTCCGCAGCGGTTACGACATTCGAACCGTGCAGGATCTGCTCGGCCATTCCGACGTCTCTACGACGATGATTTACACGCATGTGCTGAAAGTTGGCGGTGCCGGAGTGCGCTCACCGCTTGATGCGCTGCCGCCCCTCACTAGTGAGAGGTAGGGCAGCGCAAGTCAATCCTGGCGGATTCACTACCCCTGCGCGAAGGCCATCGGTGCCGCATCGAACGGCCGGTTGCGGAAAGTCCTCCCTGCGTCCGCTGATGGCCGGCAGCAGCCCGTCGTTGCCTGATGGATCCAACCCCTCCGCTGCTATAGTGCAGTCGGCTTCTGACGTTCAGTGCAGCCGTCTTCTGAAAACGACACCGCCGGCGAGATCCACAACGAGATCCACCCGGCCCCGTTGCATGGCCCAAAACAACCTAGCCAATTTGAACCGGGAACCTTCCCTTTTTGGCTAGGCGTGAAACAATGGTCATTTTCCCTATACCCAAAATGACCAGGAGGCTCGCATGAAAGTCGCACGCATCTACCTGCGCGTGAGCACGGAGGAACAAGACCTAAGCCGGCAGGATGCCATCGTGGAGAGCACGAAGGCGGCCGGCTTTTACGTCGCCGGCATCTACCGCGAGAAAGCCAGCGGCGCACGCGCCGATCGCGCCGAGCTGCTGCGCCTGATTGCCGACCTGCAACCTGGTGAAGTCGTGGTTGCGGAGAAGATCGACCGAATCAGCCGCTTGCCGCTGGCCGAGGCCGAACGCCTGGTGGCCTCGATCCGGGCCAAGGGCGCCAGGCTAGCCGTGCCTGGTGTGGTGGATTTGACGGAGCTGGCCGCCGAGGCGAAGGGCGTGGCCAAGGTTGTTCTGGAATCCGTCCAGGACATGCTTTTGAAGCTGGCGTTGCAGATCGCACGCGATGACTACGAGGATCGGCGCGAGCGTCAGCGGCAAGGCGTGGAGCTGGCCAAGCAGGCCGGCCGCTACACCGGCCGTAAGGCCGACACACTGGCGCATGATCGGATCATTGCGCTGCGCACTGCTGGGCATAGCATCGCGGAAACGGCGAAACTGGCCAGGTGCAGCGAAAGTCAGGTCAAAAGAGTGTGGGCATTGCACAAAGCCGTGGCGTCAAAGCGTACAGGTTGATGACGCGCGGATGGTATCGGCCCAAGGCAATAATGCCGGCATCGAGCGGGGCAGGGGGGCTTGCATTGCCTGTTCGATCCAGCAGCTTGTGTAGTGCGCGGCATCACCGCTGGAACGCTTTTCAAGGAGATCGGTAATAAGTTGGTCGGCGCTGGGTTCGGTCATTCGCCAAAAGCCGACAGTAAAGCTATCTGCCAAGGCTTCACGCCATACTTGCGATGGCTCTGTTGCAAAGATTGGCGGCAGTCAGAGGTAGGCTGTCGCTCTGCGCCGATCAGGCGGCTGCTGCGAAATGGTGGTTGAGCATGCCCATGGCCTCCGTCAGCGCCGAGGGCCCAATGCCAAAA
>JAUILW010000808.1 GCA_030432795.1 Gammaproteobacteria bacterium | reverse complement strand
ACATGGCCAGGTGATGTTGTCCCGAGAGCAGCTTCCGGAGGTCTCCTCCACCGCGCTGCGGCGGCAGTTGGCCGCCGGCGAGCCCTGCGAACATTTGCTACCGTGCGGAGTCTACACCTATATTAAGAAGCATAATTTGTATACAGGACGACCGGTTGCCCTCTGAAGCTCAAGTAGATCTGAAGTCACAGATAGTCGAGGTGCTGGAAGACAGCAAAGCCGTCGACATCACCGTTCTGGACGTCGCCAAATTGTGTTCCTTCACCGATCACATGGTGCTCGCAAGTGGCACATCGAACCGTCATGTCAACGCGCTTGTCGAGCATGTGGTGGATGCCGCGAGAGCAGATGGGCTTCGCCCGATCGGCGTGGAAGGACGCGAGACGAATGAGTGGGTGCTCGTGGACTTCGGTGATGTTGTGGTGCACGTCATGCAGAAAGAAGCGCGGGCGTTCTACGATCTTGAACGGTTGTGGACAGAGCTGCCCGACAGTGACAGTGAGAGCGCTACCGATCTGTGAAAATCCGCGTCATCGCGGTGGGCCGTCGGCAACCTGAGTGGGTGAACCGTGGTGTGCTGGAATATGGCAAACGATTGCCTCGTCATCTGGGGTTCAGCGTCGAAGAGGTGGCGCCGGTGGAGCGTCGCGGCACGCCGGTGGATCGTGTGCGCGCGCTGGAAGCTGAGGCGATCCGAAGCCGTCTGCAGCCGCGCGATCTGGTGGTCGCCCTGGACGAGCGGGGTGACATGCTGAGCACCATGGACATGGCTGAAGCGCTGCGCGGGTGGCAGGACACTGGTCAGGATGTCAGCGTGCTCATTGGCGGTGCGGATGGTCTGGATGCAGCGTTGCTTGCACAGGCCAATCATCGCTGGGCGCTCGGCAGGCTGACGCTGCCGCACGGTCTGGTCAGGGTGATCATCGTCGAGGCGTTGTATCGCGCCTGGAGCGTCACCCAGAACCACCCATATCACCGGGCCTGACGGTGGCCGCCCTCGCACTCAAGGACAAACTCAGCGAACGCGCTCTCTACCGGTCGCGTTCCGCCTTCATGTTCCTGTTCGTTCTGGTGATGACGACGGTACTCATGGTGCGCATGTTTCAGTTGCAGGTGCTGGAGCACGAGGCCTATCAGACCCGGTCCGAACAGAACCGTATCCAGGTGCAACCGCTGGCGCCGCGCCGGGGGCTGATCTTCGACCGCCACGGCGAGCTGCTGGCGGACAATCGGGCGATCTACAACCTGTCGCTGGTCAAAGAGCGGGTGCCTGATCTGCAGCAGACCATCGAAGCGCTCTCGGGGCTGGTGGAGGTCAGCGAGGGCGATGTGGAGGAATTCGAAACCCGCTTGAAGCGACGTCGCCGGCCGTTCGAAGCGGTGATGTTGCGTAGCATGCTGAGCGACGAGGAGCGCGCGGTGCTGGCGGTGAACCGCAATCGGCTTCCCGGTGTTGAGATCACGCCGCAGACGGTTCGCTACTATCCCTATGGAGAGCTCTTCGCTCACTCCATCGGCTCCGTTCGCCGCATCAACGAAGACGACCTCCGACGCCTGGACCCGGTGCGCTACAGCGCCTCGCAGTTCATGGGCAAGCGGGGCGTGGAGGCATTCTATGAGCGCTCGCTGCACGGCGAGGTGGGCTATCAGCAGGTGGAGGTGGATGCCCACGGGCGTA
>JAUILW010000807.1 GCA_030432795.1 Gammaproteobacteria bacterium | reverse complement strand
AACCTGCTCTGAAAATTGAAGATATAGAATCCCTGCATGGTGGCCTGTTTGTACACCAGGTTGAAATACTTCGACGGGCCGTACCAATGCGCGTCTCCCTCGTACTGCGAGGTTGCGCCACAAAGCACTACACGGGCCCCAAAGTTAATGCGATCCAACACGGCATCCAACGTTTCACCGCCGACGTTGTCAAAGTAGATATCCACTCCATTCACACAGTGCCGGCTCAGCGCGTCGCTCACGCTCTCGGATTTGTAGTTGATCGCCCCATCAACTCCGAGCTCGTCGGTGAGCCAGCGACACTTCTCCTCGCTTCCGGCTATGCCAACCACCCGGCAACCTGCGAGCTTCGCAAGCTGGCAAACAATGGAGCCGACGTTGCCAGCGGCTGCTGACACCACAACGGTATCGCCCGCGCTCGGCTTGCCGTAGTCGAACAGTCCGATGAACGCCGTGGCGCCACCAGAGCCCATCACGTGGAGATTGGCGGTTACGGGCAGATCGCCGAACGGCTTGACCTTCTGCAGAGGGATCGGCTGGACACCGTCCGTCAACGCGTACTGCTGCCAGCCGAACGGGCCGGAAACCAGATCTCCTTCTTTGAAATCGGCGTGCTTCGACGCCACCACCCGGCCCTGACCGGATCCGCGCATGAGGCTGCCCAGCGGCAGCGGCTTACCCGCAATCCCACCGGTTCCAAGCGCCATGCGCAGCGGTGGCGACACCACCAGGTGCGTGGTCTTGACCAGCACCTCACCCTGCCGGGGTTCAGGCACAGGTGCCGCGAGCAATTCGAAGTTGCTCGCAGAAATCTCCCCTTCCGGGTAAGAACGCACCGTCCAGTAGGCGTTGCTTTCATTGCTCACCGTTCTACCTCCATCGTCATCCGCAGTTGTTGCTAAGGCGCTGTCAGCCGATACGCTCGCGCTGCAGTGCCGCTGAACACGTCGCGTTTTTCCGACTCAGACAAACCGAGCGCCCGCGCGATTTTTTTGAACAGGTTCCAAAGCGTACGGTACGAGATGCAATCCTTATCCACCGGGAAGTTGCTCTCGAACATGCACCGTGCGGGCCCGAACGCCTCAAGCGCGTATTGATATCGTGGCAGCAGTTGCTCCAGAAACGCATCAGAACTCCACGGCTCGTCTGTCTGGTGCATGTGGTACGGTGGCTCCCAATCGCCCACCCGCATCTGCGCACCGCCGAGTTTCATCACCGTGTTGGAACACGCCGCCACCGCATCGATGGCCGATCTCCAGGCGCTCAGCTCCGCTTCATCGGCTGCCGGATCAATCCTGCCCCCGAGGTGGTTGACGATTACGGTCACAGACGGGAACGTGTCAGCAAGATCCGCCAGCCGCGGTAGCCGGGTGAAGTCTGGCGACCAGTTGTCGTAGCTCAGGTTGTACTTTTCGAGCAGCGCAAAACCTTTGAGGAATGCGTCGTTGAGATCGGAAGGGAACGCCGTGCGAACACCCCGGAAATATTCGCTGGCATGCAGGTGAGCCTCCAGAACCGGAGCCGCTTTATCGCCCAGTCGAAGATCTGCGGCGCTGAAGATACCGGTGCACAGTCGTGTTGGCCCGTACATCCCGGAACGGCTCATGGCGGCGATGCCATGAACGAATTCCGTCTCGCCAACGCAGCGCAACTCCTCCGGGCCATCGGCACGGTAAAACGC
>JAUILW010000806.1 GCA_030432795.1 Gammaproteobacteria bacterium | reverse complement strand
AGCCGGCCCTCATAGTGGGTGGTCACCCGATCCGTCGCCGCGGGCTTCGCGCCCTTGCCCATCGTGAGCACTTCGTACTGCAATCCGGAAGGCAGCGCCGTCACCTCATCCCGCTCAGCGTTCTTGGCCAGATAGGCAGCACCAGCCTCTGCTTCGGCGGCAGCCGCCTGATCTGCAAGCAGGCGCTGTTCGGTCAGCAGTGCCTGCAGCGATGCCTGCGCCTCCGCTGGATCCACCCGGCTGTCCT
This sequence comes from Gammaproteobacteria bacterium, assembly GCA_030432795.1. GTDB lineage: Bacteria > Pseudomonadota > Gammaproteobacteria > Pseudomonadales > Azotimanducaceae > SYFY01. The sequence goes on along the minus strand of JAUILW010000806.1, from coordinate 1,435 downwards.
GTCCAGCCAGCAGGTCCGCCACGCCGGCCATGAAAGCCTGCTCGTCGAGCGCTCCTGAGAACTGCCCGTTCAGCTGACGGGCCATATTAAAACCCACCTGGTAGGAGCCCTTGCGAATGTCTGTGTCCAGGGCCACTTCAGCGGGGGCTGTTTGTGACGGTTCCGTTTGCGGCTGCGCACACGATGTGGTAAAGAAAGTTGCCATGAAAGCGCCGCAGACAGCGGCGATGAGGCGGGAGGGTGATCTGCGGGACATCCGGTGAAATACGAACTTGCGGCGTGTAGGCACAAAATACTCCTGAAAATGATGCATTGCCGGCGTGGCGTTGCCTGCCGGGTCACGTTACATTCTGGTCATAGCGTTGTGGCGGAAGCGCACCCATGATGCGAACTGCGCGATTCAGGGCGTGTCTGGCACCTGAACACCGCTGCACAAATGGAACTCAACCCAGCAAACGGTGCCCAATGCGCTGTTAGACTGGAACGAGCCGCAGCCGCGCACCCTACAGGGACGCAGCGGCTTTGAAAACAACAGCCGCACCCCAGAGACGTCGCCGAAGCCGAAGCAAGCGAAGGAAACAGAGGAAGTAAACGCGTTGAAGAAGTCGAAACTGCTGAATGCCCTCATGCCAATGTCCCTGGCCGCTGCCGCTCTATTCGGCTTCGCCGCGCACGCAGACACCGCACTGCGTGTGGCCCCGAGCGAGGCTGCTGATGCAGCGGGCGCTACCGCCACTGCGAGCGAAACCTACACCCCGCTCAAGCCGCTCGATGTACACACCAGCACCAGCCTGACCATCGTCGAACAACTTCGCTACACACACTTCGTGCGTAAGCAGCTCGACGACAGCCTGTCGAGTGAGATCTTCGAGAAGTACCTGTCCATGCTCGACAACCAGCGCATGTACCTGCGCGCCACGGACGTCGCCGAGATGGAGAAGTACCGCTACACCCTGGACGAGGCGCTGCGCGAAGGCGACCTGGCACCTGCGTTCGATATCTTCAATCGCTACCAGCACGGTGTGATCAATCGGCTGCAGTTCCTGCTCACTGAGCTCGATCAACACTTCGACAAGATGGACTTCACGAAGGACGAAGATATCGAGCTCGACCGTGAAAATGCGCCCTGGCCGCGCAACGACCAGGAGCTCGACAGCATCTGGCGCAAGCGCCTGAAGGCGGCAGCGCTGAGCATGAAGCTCAACGGCAAGGAGATGCCAGAGATCCAGGAGCTGCTCAGCAAGCGCTACAAGAATCGGCTGAAGCAAACGCAGCAGACCAAGAGCGAAGACGCCTTCCAGCTCTATGTGAATGCATTTGCAGCAACCTACGATCCGCACACCCAGTACTTCTCGCCGCGCACGTCACAGAACTTCAACATCAACATGTCGCTGTCGCTGGAAGGCATCGGCGCAGTGCTGCGCAACGAAGACGA
>JAUILW010000805.1 GCA_030432795.1 Gammaproteobacteria bacterium | reverse complement strand
AACACCGGCCGCACGAGCTGTATCGCATCGGCGATGGCGTCGGCCACCGAAACCGTTCGGGGGTGCAGTGCCGCTACGCGTCCGAAGGTCAGGATGCGCTGAATCAGGTCCCGTGCACGTGTCACCGACGCGCTGATGTGTTTGAGGTGCTCTTGCGCTGGGTTCTGCGGGTCGATGTCCGCGCGGCTGAGTTCTGTGTACCCGAGTATGGCGCTGAGGATGTTGTTGAAGTCGTGTGCCACGCCTCTGGCAAGCGTGCCGAGAGCTTCCATTTTCTGTGCATCGCGAAGCTGTCGTTCCAGGTCGCGCACCTGGGTGACATCAGTGCCCGAGATCAGCAGGCCGCCGCCGCCGTCGCCCTCAGGCAGGCGAATACTCTGCCAGGCGATCAGTCGCTGTGCACCGCTGCGAGGCTGCAGCCGCCATTCACAGTAGCGGTAGGTCTCCGGCGCGCTCAGCTGTCGCCGTACCTCTGCGTGCTCGTGTGGCGGAACGAAAGTCTGAACCAGGTCAGCGCCGAGGGCCGCCTGTTCGTTTGTCGCCAGCACCTGCAGCCCTTTGGCGTTGATCATCGTGATCCGGCCCTGGCGGTCCAGTGCGATCATGATCACCTCAACGACGTCGAGGTAGCGTTGGGTTGTCGCGCGCTCCATCTCCAGGGCCAGTTCCTTCGCCTGGCGTTCACTGATTTCCGCGCGCAGGCGGTCGTTGGCGGCGGCGATCTGCAGGGATATCAACGCCCGGCGTCGGAATGCCGCATACACCAGTGCAGCAAAGCAGGCGATCAGGAAAGCGTAGGCTGCATACGCGGCATCCGTCTGCCACAGGGGGGGCTCGACGATGACGGGGAGGGCCAGCGTCTGCAGGTTACGGCTGCCGTCGTTATTGATTGTGCGCACACGAAAAACGTAGTCGCCAGCAGACAGGTTGGTATAGGACGTTCGGTGTCGATTGCCGTCCCGTATCCAGTCGTCGTCGAACCCCTCCAGCATCCTTTCATAGGTCACCGACTCCGGGGATGCAAAGTCCATCGCTGCGTACTCGAACGTCACCACGCTTTCCTGGTGGGTCAGTGTGAGAGATCTGTCGGGGGACAACGGAATATCGCGGCCGTCAGCGCCGAGAACTGACGTCAGGCTCAACGGCGCATCATAGGTTCGACTGGTCAGTGCTTCCGGGTAAAACGTGGTGAAGCCGTCGGTGCCGCCGAACATCAAGCGGCCGTCTAACCCAACGAGTGCCGCCGCAAAGTTGAACTCGCTGCCCTGCAGGCCGTCGACTTTGCGCAGCAGACGCACGCTGATCTGGTGGCTTTGTGCATCCAGGGTCAGCCGGGCGAGCCCGCGATTGCTGCTCATCCATACATTGCCGGTCATGTCGGTCACCAGCCCGTAGACCACGGAACTTGGTAATCCGTGGGCGGTGCTGAACCGGTGGAAATGCGCGATGCCGCGCGCGCGATCCTTCGCCAACCACACGTTGATACCGGCATCCGCCGTTCCCACCCAGAGGTTGCCGCTGTGATCCTCTGTAGTCAGCCAGGCGGTATCGCTCGATAACGAGTGCGGGTCGTCGGCGTCGTGGCGGTAGGTGGTGAAAGCGTTGGTTGCTGGGTCCAGAGAGCACAAACCACCCCCGTGGGTGCCAACCCAGATCAATCCCTGGCCACCTTCGGTTAGCGACAGC
>JAUILW010000107.1 GCA_030432795.1 Gammaproteobacteria bacterium | reverse complement strand
ACGGCGCCGGCACCGGTGGTGACATCCTGCTTTCCAGCAGTAGCGACATGCTGCTCGACAACGTTCTGCTGACGGGGCGTGCGCTGGCGGCGGGAGATGGCGGAGATATGACCCTCGAGGCCGATGGTCGATTGGTATTGACCCAATCGACCATTGAGCTGGATACGCAAAGCGCAGGCGAAGGTGGTCGAGCGACGATGACCGGCGGCGATATCGATGTCTCGCTCGTCGCGTTCACGGGTACGGCTGCGGCGGATGGTGACGGAGGCGACTTCATCTTTCGCAGCGCCGGCGATCTTTCGTTCAGCGAATCGATCATGACAATTCTTGCGCGCGGCAACGGCAACGCAGCGCTCGCCGCGTTTCTCGTGGACGGAAATGTCACGCTCCACGATTCGGTGTTCACCGCCGATGTGTTCGGCGCGGGCGAAGGGCGTGGCGTGCTCGTGGATGCCGGCGGGCAAACCGACATCCGTGAGGTCAGCGTAGCCATTAACTCCGCCGGAACGGGCGATGCCGGTGCGTTCATCGTACGCTCTGATGGCGACGTCAGCGTCAACGATTTTCTGTTCAGTGGTGAAAGCAGTGGTACCGCACGCGGTGGTGCGCTGGATGTGTTCAGTCTGGGCGGATCCCTGGATTTCGGATTTGCCGAAGTTTCGGTGGAGGGGTTTGACGCCGGACAGGCGGGCAGTGTGCAGCTGACGGCCGAGCAGGACCTGTCGGTGATGGAAGCGACGTTCAGCGGCGCTGTGGACGACGGCGACGGGGCGGATTTTCGCTTCACGGCCGATGGTGATGTGTCCATCGCCACGTCGATCATCGGTGCTGAAACCTTCGGCGCGGCGCAGGGTGGCGATGTGCTGTTTTCCTCCGCCGGCACGCTCAGTATGTCCGATTCGGTGGTCACCGCGGATTCCTTCGGCAGCGGTGCGGGCGGCAACCTTGGCGCCTTTGGTCGTGACGGAGTGTTGTTTGCCAACACGGGCTTTACCTCCAGCGCGGAGGGCAGCGGTAATGCCGGTTCGCTGCAGCTCGCCAGCGAGGGCGTCCTGGCATTGACCGGCGGTAGCGAGCTTCTCAGCCGTTCCGCCCAGTCTGAGGGCGGCAACATCACGGTTTCCAGTGGCGCGTTCGAGCTGCGCGACTCGTCGGTGGAAACATCGGTGTTCGCAGCGTCCGGCAACGGCGGCAATCTGGATATCCGCACCGGTCGGCTCACCATGCGCGGCGGCGTGATCCTCGCCAACGCGGTCGCCGGGCGAGGAGGAAGAATCAGTATCGATGTGGCTGATGGCGAGCGCGTGTTTGTGGACGCGCAGAGCCTGATCAACGCCGAATCGCAGACCGGCATCGACGGCGACATCGAAATCACCGACCCGGACACCGAGATCAGCGCTGCGATCACGCCGCAGGATGCGCGCATTGAAACTACCCCCCAGCTGGCCACGGACCTGTGCTCCAGCGACCGCGGCGGCCTGCGGCTGGTGGTGGAAGGTCCGGGCGGCGTGCGACCGTCGCCGGGTGGCTACCTGTCGCCCTCGCTCGTCGCAGATGATGCGGACGATGCTGGTGATCTCTCCACAGGGCTGCCGTCGCAACCCGCTATGTGGCTTGTGGCGGGAGGCTGCCGATGAATACGCGTGGACTTTACTTGCTGTCGCTGGCGTTAAGCTGCGGCTTGTCGATGGCCAATGAGCCCCTGCGTGAGGGGCATGGGCAGGCGCTGCCGGAAGGGTCGTTCGCGGCTGAAGAGGCACCTCTGGCGGTGGATAGTGACGACCGCGAAGATCGCCGCACTCCTGCCGCGGAGCGGCTCAGCGAGGTCAGTCGCGTGCATATCGATGATATCGTTCTGCAAGGCAGCACGGTGCTCGATCCGGCCGCGGTTGAGGCGCTGTTTTCCGACTTTGAAGGCCGGGAGGTCGCCCTGCTCGATCTGCAGCAGCTGCGCCTCGACCTGAATCGGATGTACGTTCAGGCGGGCTATGTGAGCAGCGGCGTGCGCATACCCGATCAGGTCATCAGCGACGGACAACTCGTTTTCGAAGCGGTGGAAAGCGGATTGTCGCGTATAGATCTGCTGCCCGGCAGCCGTCTGCGTGACGGTTATATTCTCGAGCGGTTGCATCGATACATCGGGTCACCGGTCAACACGGATGACCTGCAGGAGGCGCTGCAGCGTCTGAAACGCGATGAACGCATCGATGCGGTGGATGCACGCCTGCAACCAGGTGCTGCGCGCGGTGAAAGCCGGCTGGCGCTGCAGGTCAAGGACGCACGCCGCTTTCATTGGACCATCGGCTTCGACAACCACCGCGCCAGCAGCATCGGTGCGGAAAGCCCGTGGGTGTCCGCCACGGTTCGCAACCTCACCGGCTTCGGCGAGATCCTCGATGCGCGGGTGGCCTTCTCCGAGGGTGCTACCGTGGGCAGCGCCGGCTTCAGCGTGCCGCTCAACGCCCGCGACACGACTTTGGCCGGATACTTCGCGCGATCCGATGCGAAGATCGTCGAGGATGCGTTCGATGCGCTGGATATCGAGAGTCTCACTGATACCTGGGGGATCAGCCTAAGCCACCCGCTGCTCAACGCGCTGAACCGACGGCTGACGCTATCGTTGGGTTTCGAGTCGAAGACCAGCACCTCGGAGCTGCTTGGTGAACGCTTTTCCTTTTCTCCAGGAGCCGAGGATGGCGAGTCCGATTCCCGGGCCGGCTATCTGTCGCTGGACTGGCTGGATCAGGGGAGCAACCACGTCTTTGCTGTGCGTGGTACGTATCGACGCGGTCTGGATGTACTTGGCGCTTCGCGGTTCGATGGTGATCGGCGGCTGAATCCCACCGGCGCCGACAGCGAGTTCGATCTGTACCTGCTGCAAGGGCTCGTGCGCTATCGCCTGAAACCGTTGCTGCCGATCTTGCACGAGCGGGCGCAGCTGGTGTTCAGAACCACCGCGCAGCTCACCTGGGACGGTCTCCTGTCGGTGGACAAGATTGCGCTCGGCGGTAACCGGTCCGTGCGCGGTTATCCGGAAAACCTGCTGGTGCGTGACAATGGCGCGCACGCCTCCCTGGAAGTGCAGCTGCCCATTCCTGGCTACACCGACCAGCCGGGCTGGCGTAATCTGGTGCTGGCGCCTTTCATCGACTACGGGCGATCCTGGGACGATATCGATACCGACCCCATATCCGCAGCCCGCGACACCGACGACGTGCGTTCCGTACTCTCCGCGGGCCTGGGTTTGCTCTGGCAGCCCCTGCGCGGCCTGAACGTGCAGGTGTATTGGGGCGTGGATCTGCGAGACAATTTTTCAGCTGGTGAAGACCCACGGGAGAATCGTGACGGCGATCTGCAGAAGGATGGCATTCACTTTTCCCTGACCTATGCGCTGCCCTGATAGGTGGCTGACAAGGAGGCAATCATGAACAGACTTTTTACACTGTGCGGCGGCCTGTTGCTGTGCGCGACGGTGAGCGCACAGGCTGCGGATCAGTGTGATATTGCCGCTCGGTACTACGCGCTCGGTAGCAAGGCGAACGAGGAGTACCGTGATCGTGATGCCCTGCAGTTCTTCGAAAAAGCCGCGGCTGCCTGCAACCGCTACGAGTATTGGCAGGAGCTGGGCGAGCTGGCGGCGGGCTTCAACGAGCCGGAGACGAATCAGACCGCGGCGGACGCCTTCATTGCCGCCTACGAGAGCGCCGGCAGCGATGCGCAGGAGGCCCGTTCAGTGGCGCACTACGCGGTGCTGTTGCACCACACGGGAGATCCACAGCGTGCGCTCGGTTTCGTTCGCAGGGCACGTCAGCTCGACCCGGAAGACCCCTGGATCAGCGAATGGTACGAGCGCATTCGCGATCGCGCCAGCGACCTGCGGTCGGATGACGTGGTGCGTGGTCTCGGCGACATCGCCTTCAAGCCGCTGCAGCTCAAGGTGGACCCGGCGGGGCCGGCGACCGGTGGCGCGGGTTCGTCTGCTGCCCGTGCATCGGCGCCTGCCGCGGATCGGCGCGTGGAGATTCCGCTGTACTTCGCATCCAACAGCACCGCGCTTGACGCTGCCACGCGGGAAAACGTGCGTGTGCTGGCCGACACGCTGGCGCGCGATGAATTTGCATCGCAGCGTTTCGTGTTTATCGGTCATGCGGACACCCGCGGGGAAGCCATCGTGAACCAGCGGCTGTCTCTGGAACGCGCACAGTCGGTGGCGTCGCAGGTTACGCTACTGCATCCGCAGCTCGAAGGTCGGATCGATGTGGAAGGGCGGGGTGAGGCATTCCCCGTGGCCTTCGGCAACACGGAGGCGGATCATCGCGAAAACCGGCGGCTGGAGGTGGTTGCCCGCAGATGATGCGGCAACGTTCTGCGAGCGCACGGTAACGATTGACGGGCTTGTCAGTCAGCCAGGGCCTGTCGCGCCTGTGCTGCGTAGTCTGCGGCGAATGACAGGCCCTGCTGCACAGCACGCTCCATGGTTTGTGCATACTGGCTGATGGCCAGCCGGTCCGTGCCGCCGCGTATGGTTTCTTCTTTCTGGCGGTTGTGTAGAGCCAGATAGAATGTCGCCAGCGCGTAACCTGCCTGGGACGCGCGGCGCAGCATCTCTTCCTGTTCTGCACTGTCCATGCTGATCAGACCTTCATCGGCTGCCAGCACGAGGCCGAGCTGCGCGGGTGCATCGCCGAGGCGGGCGAGGCCGAGCAGTGAGTCTTGCTGCGCCTGCAAGGCATTGCGTTCGCCCTGGGCGTGTGTGCGCAGGAGCGTCAGCAGCCCGCGGAACAGGGGATCGTCGAACTGCTGCGGGTCAATGGATGCCGCGGGTGTATCGACGCTGAACAGGCTGTTGAAGTCGATGAAGTCCTTACGCTGTGGATACCGCCAGGGCTGCAACACCACCTGCACGTCGTCGGCCGCCGGCTGCGTCACCGTCTGGCTGACGCCATAGTAGCCGTTATGCAACACGCTGATTGCCAGCGACGCATCGCCATCGAGCGGCAGGCGTCCCTCGTGCGGCGCTCCGTCCAGATAGACCGCGGCCGTCGGAGGTTGAACCTGCAGAACGGGGATGCTGCGCCACCAGGACACAATGGTAGCTAAGCCGAGCGCCAGCACCACCAGCACGGCCGCAGCGGTGCGCAACGTTGCGCTGCGTTGACGGCGGCGCAGCAGTGCATTGCGCTGATCGAGCAGCAACCGCAGGCATTCCTCGGCGCTCGGGCGCTCGCTGGCCGAAGGATGCAGGCAGGCGGCGATGAAATCCGTAGCGCCCCGGGCGTCTTCAGGGAGCCTGCTGCGTAGCGCCGCGCGCTGCGCATCGGTGGCGATGACCTTGAGGTCGTTCGGTGGTACGTCGCCGGTGAGCATCTCGAACATGACGATGCCGAGGGCGTAGACATCCACGCGGTCAGTGGGGCGCTCGCCGCGCAGCTGCTCGGGCGCCATGTAGCGCAGCGAACCGATCACCGAGCCGGCAACGGTTCTCCCGTCGTCTTCCGCGATGGAGCGTGCAATACCGAAGTCGGAAAGCACTGCGGCGCCGTCCTCCGTGAAGAGGATGTTCGCCGGTTTGAGATCCCGGTGCACGATCTGCCGCTCGTGTGAATAGGCGAGCGCGCCTGCCATTTCCCTGGCGATGCGGAAGGCATCCCTCGGCTGCACGTTGCGCTGCTGGATGCGATCTTCCAGCGTGCCGCCGGACACGTACTCCTGCACGATATAGCGGGAGGCGTGGATGCTGCCGCTGGCATGTACCGTGACGATGTTGGGGTGGCGGAAGCGGGCGATGATTTTGCCCTCTTCGTCAAACCGCTCGCGGAAGTCCTGGTTTTCCGCAAGCGCCGCGCTCATGAACTTGATGGCGACCGGACGGTTCAGATTGACGTCCCGCGCCAGGTACACGCGGGCCATGCCGCCCTCCCCCAGCAGGCGCTCGATCTCGTAGCCGGGCAGCTGTGGGTGGTCAGTGGCGCCGCTGACGACGATGGTGGCATCTGGATCGCTGGTCAACGCGTTCGCTCATCTGCAAAAACCGCGTGGCATCTTAGCACTTCAGCCGTGGTAGCAGCAGGCGGGACCTGTGGCTGTGCAGGAGTTGGGAGTGTATTTGCAGTGGCATCCGCGCCCACCGCATACTCGTGGCGTTATGCACAGAAATGGACGTCCTCATGCTACGCATCGCGATTCTCCTAATTGCCATAACGGCGCTGTCGTTCGCCGTGAAGCCGTCATGGGCCGCCGGTGGCCTGGAAGACGTGCGTTTCGTGACGGGAGCGGCGCTCGGCTACACCAATTTCTCGTTCAAGGAGAAACTCGACCAGACGCTGACGTTTCCGAGTGCGAATGTCACCGTGGCGGCAACGCGCAATCGCTGGCAGGTTTCCCTGAATGGCGCGTTCACCGTGAAAGACGCCGATGTGTCTGAGGAAGAAGACGTGGGTGATGCCTCACGTAAGGACCTCGACCTCACCATCGGCTACCAGATCAACCGCTCCTGGGCGGTGTTCGGCGGCTACAAAACGGGCGAAACCAGCATCGACTTCCGCCCGCGAGAAGCGGACGGCGGCATGTTGCCGGGCAGCCAGTCTGAAAGCTATGAGCAGAAAGGGCCCTACATCGGCGTGAGCTACACGCTCGCGCTAGAACGGGCCGGCACGCTGAATTTCTCGGCCGCTTACGCGGACCTGCGTGCAGACAACGACTTCGCCGCAAACACGGACGAGCCGGAAGACGTGGAAGACCTCGAATTCGACGATCTGACGGGTTCGGTTTCGGGCGACACCAAAGGCATCAGCTACGCCATCACCTGGACCATGCCCCTGGCGGGTAACTGGCTCTTTCAGACCCGCTTCAAGTACAACGACTACCAGCAGGACGTGCGTTTTGCCGGCCGCACCTTCAGCAACGTCGATGAAACGCTGCACAGCCTGCATGTCGGGCTGGCCTATGTGTTCTAGAAAGTGATGAGGTCAGGTACTTGCCGGTTCCTGGGTGGATTGACATACACGTCCTCCAGAAGTGAGGAATGCTCCCAGGGAATCTGCTGATTGCGGGTTTCTTTCGCGACACCTCGGCGCACTCGCTTGAGCACGTCCTCGAGGGGCACTTTGCGTCCGAGATGTTTGAGCAGGTGTTTCGTATACACGCCATTGCGTCCCTCGCCGTCGAGCGCTACGGACCCGGGTTCCGTGGCAAAGGCGATTAATGTCCCCGCCGGTGCCCGGAGCGGCGCCAGGCCATCAGCCACCAGATTATTCAATGCTCTGAAAGGATTGTTGCGGCAGGCATCGAGGATGACGATGTTCTGTAGGGCATTCAGTCGAGGGATACGCTCAAACAGTGCGTTGATGTCGTAGAGCCCGGCGAGAAAAGCCGCCGCGCTGTCCGCCGTGACGTCCACAGGCACCAGATAATTACGGTTGTTGATCTGCACTGCATGCCCGGCGTAGTACACGAGCGCGAGAGACTTTTGCGAACTCCCGGGCTGGATTGCTGCGTAGAAGTCGACGATCGCAGACTGCAGCGTCTCCAGGCTGCTGTCAGCCACTGTCGTCACGACGAAGCCAAGTGCCTCCAACTTGTCACCCATGGCGGTGGCATCGTTTATCGGGTTCTTCAGCGGTGCGGTGGCATATGCCTGATTGCCGATCACCAGCGCGTACCGCACTTCCCGCTCTTCGAAGCCCAACGCGCTCGAAGCGATGGCGAGCCATGCGCAGTAGAATACGGCTCGAATCATGCTTTCCTTCAGTACCGGGGGAGTGGCGATCGTACACCAATCCGGGGTCTGCTCGGTGGGTGTACGTTCCGCTGAGGTACACTGCACGGCGCCGACTTCACAAGAGCTGACGATGGATCAAGACCTGTTACGCGAGTGGATTGCCGGGATGTGGGATCGGGAGATCATCCCCGAGCTCATCGACTATATCCGTATCCCCAACAAGTCGCCGGCCTTCGACCCACAATGGCACGAGCACGGTCACATGGAGCGCGCCGTACAGCACATCGCCGGTTGGTGTGAACGCCGCGCGATTCCCGGGCTTCGCCTGGAGGTAGTGCGCCTGGAAGGACGAACGCCGCTCATCTTCATGGAGATTCCCGGGCAAACGGATGACACCGTGCTCATCTACGGTCATCTGGACAAGCAGCCGGAAATGGTGGGTTGGGCGCAAGGGCTTGGCCCGTGGGAGCCGGTGCTTCAAGACGGCAAGCTCTACGGCCGCGGTGGTGCAGATGACGGTTACTCGGCCTATGCGGCGCTCGCCGCAGTCGAAGCGCTGCAAGCGCAGGACGCGGCGCATGCGCGCCTCGTCGTCATCATCGAAGCCTGCGAAGAGAGCGGCAGCTACGATCTGCCGGCCTACATCGACGCGCTGGCGTCGCGCATTGGCGAGCCGGACCTGGTGGTTTGCCTGGACTCCGGGTGCGGCAACTACGAACAGCTCTGGTGCACCACCTCGTTGCGGGGCATGGTGTCCGGAGCGTTGTCGGTTCGGGTGTTACACGAAGGTGTGCACTCCGGCGACGCCAGCGGCGTGGTGCCGTCGAGCTTTCGCGTGCTGCGTCAGCTGCTCGATCGTGTCGAAGACCCGCTCACCGGCATGACACGGCTGGCGCAGCTGCAGGCGGACATTCCCGATGATCGACGGGTGCAGGCGCGGGTGGCAGCGGACATCCTGGGCGACACCATCTACAGCAAGTTTCCTTTTCCGGAGGGCGTGCGGCCGGTAGATACTGACCTCGTGGAGCTGGTGCTCAATCGCACGTGGCGGCCGAGCCTCAGCGTCACCGGTATGGATGGTTTGCCGACACTGACGGCGGCGGGCAACGTATTGCGGCCGGAGACTGTGGCCAAACTGTCATTTCGGTTGGCCCCCACCACAGACCCGCAAGGCGCGGAGGCGGCGATCCGACAGGCCCTGGTTGAAGCGCCACCCTATGGTGCTCAGGTAGGTTTCCACGCGGAGCAAAGCGCCGCAGGCTGGAACGCACCGAGCTTTGAACC
>JAUILW010000804.1 GCA_030432795.1 Gammaproteobacteria bacterium | reverse complement strand
GCCGCACATTCAGGCGGCGCGCTCGCGCCTGCAAGTGGGTGCCGAGACCGCCCTGCGGAGCCTCGCGTGAAGGCCCTGGTGCTCGGCGGTGGCGGCCACATCGGCAACGCTTTCGTACGGCGGCTTAACCTCGTCGGGTATGACACCGTTGCCGCCGGGCGGCGACCGCTGCCGCCAGCAAACCTGGCGAGCTCAGGTGGTACCTATCGGCAGGTGGGTGGTGAACTGCTCGCTGAAGCGTTGCGTGGTTACGACCTCATCGTGGATGCGGCAGCACCCTACGCGTTCGAGTCCGTCGATCGCGAGGCGGCGCTGCGCCGCGGGCAGGCCATCGTCGACGCCTGCGCGCAAACCGGCGCGCGGCTGGTGCACGTGGGCTCCTTCACCACGCTGGTGCCGGCGGACTCGCTGGTTGCTCGTGGGCTGTCTGCGCTGCATCCGTATTTTGAGCTCAAAGCGGCGCTGCAGGAGCAGGTGCTGGCAGGGCAGGTCTGCGCAGTGGTGGTCAATCCCACCCAGTGCCTCGGCCCTTGGGACATGCGGCCTCTGCGCTACGCGCTTCTACCCTTGCTGGTGCGCGGCGAGGTGCCGTTCTCCAGCAATCACCGCATCAACGTCATCGACGTGCGCGACGTGGCGACGCTGGCACTGCGTGCGCTGGAGCGTGAGCGCTTTAGCGAGCCGCTGCTGCTGAGCGGGCACAACACTACACTCGATACCTTGTTTGAACGGGTGGCGGCGCTGAGTGACTCGAGCCCGCCGTTCTGGCGGGCCTCAGCCGATGCCGGTGCGCTCACCCTGTTTGCGCTGGAGAAGCTGGCGGGGGCGGTGGGGCAGACGCCTGTCTATCCTTCCCTGGGGCTCGTCCTGTTGCTTTGTCAGCAGTGGTTGTTTGCCAACCGGGCGCAGCGCGAGCTGCAGGTGCCGCTCACCAGCATGAGCAAGACGCTGCGCGATGCGCTCAAGTGGTATGCCGGCCGGGAAGATCTGCGCGACGCGCCTGAACCAGCACGTTCTGTCGGATCGTAAACGCCCAGAAGCTGTTGGCGGCGAGCACGTCCCGCAACGCCAGCGGATTGCCGGCCTTGGGTATGAGATAGCGGCTCAACGCGCGCCGGAAGCTGCGCCAACCAGGCTCGGTGATGTCTTCCACATCGATGCGCGTGAAACCCGCCTGATCCAGCACCCGGCGATAGGCGGCAACGCCTGTCAGATAGTTGGCTGCGGGCATGAACTGGGTGGCACGCGCCAACAGCAGGTCGCTCATCACCAGCCAGCCACCGGGGCGCAGTACGCGGCAGGCTTCGGCAAGGAACTGCTCACGTGTATCAAAGTGAAAGGCCGCCTCGAAACAGGCCAGCACATCGAATGATTCGTTCGCATAGGGCAAGGCCACCGGGTCCGCCGCGTCGAATTGCACGCTCGGTGCGCGTTGTCGGGCGTGTGCCAGCTGCTCGGTGTTGATGCCGGTGGCGGTGATGGCGGCGGTTGGGAAATGGCTCGCCAAGCGGGCCGTGGCGCCGCCGTGGCCGCAGGCGACCTCCAGCACGTCGCCCACTTCGGCCGCGTCGATGCCGCGCAGCGATACATCCACCAGCCGGTCGCCAGCGGCGTGACCCGAATCGATACCGTCGTCCCAGTAGCCGCAGTTGGCGTAGGCATCGCCCCAGAAAGCCTTCAGCAGCGC
>JAUILW010000106.1 GCA_030432795.1 Gammaproteobacteria bacterium | reverse complement strand
TGGAGGAAGTGGCCGAGGAGTACGCGTTCTTCATCGCCAGCCTCGATGGCTCGTTACGAGCCTGAGGCCGGCCCGCAAGTCAGATAGCCGACTGCTGACGCATCTTGCGCTCTTTGGCTTCGTTGGCCTGGCGCATGCGCTTTTTGATGATGTTCTGCACCACATTGATGGTGGTCCAGTCGTGCAACATCTGACGATCGCAACCAGAACAGGCGATCTGATGGTCATCCGATACCATGTCGAGCAGCTCGCTGTATGGCAGACGGGTAATGTCCTTGCAGCTTGCACACTCGAGCCCAACTACAGGATCGATGCCTATGTAATCCATGACGCGGAAGACTCCCTGTCTTGCCTTTCTCGAAACCCTGTTGATTGTAAAAAAGCCGAGCGAACTTCCGAGCCCGCGCCTTGCAAAGTGTGAAGCAGTACCGCGGGGGTCAGCGGCTAGTGTGTGCCTGTTCTCGAAGCGCCTCGCGAAAGGCCGGCGCGCTGATACCGATGAGCCGTTCGACCCGGGCGGTCACCGGCTGATCGCGCAGGTCCGCCACGCCAAACTCGGTGACCACCATGTCCACATCGGTACGCGCCGCGGTGACGAGTTCCACCTTCGGCACGATGCGCGACACCGCACCACCGCGCGCCGTTGCAGGCATCGCGACGATGGATCGGCCGCCGCGGCTGGCACGTGCGCCGCGCATGAAGTCCACAGAGCCACCGGTACCACTGATCTGCCGGCCGCCAGCATACTCGCCGTTCACCTGGCCGAAGAGGTCGACCTCCACCGCCGAGTTGACCGACACGAAGTTATCCAGCTGGCGCATCACCGACACCTCGTGGGTGTAGCAGGCGCCTCGGAACTGCACGTCTGCGCGCCCTGCCAGCCACCCGTGCAACGCCGCAGAGCCAAGCGCCATGCCGGTAATGTGCACGCTGCGGTCGATGGCCTTGGCGCTGCCGTTGATCACGCCACGCTCGATGAGCGCCATGCCGCCGTCGTCGATGAGGCCGCCATGCATGCCGAGGTCGTTGTGCTCACCGAGCGCCGCCAGAATCGCCGCCGGAATAGCGCCGATGCCGGTCTGCAGGCAGTCACCGTCGCGAACGAGGCCTGCCACATGTTCGCCGATCGCCTGTGACACCGCGTCCACAGGGGCTGCTGGTACTTCAACGAGGGGCGTATCGGAATCGATTACTGCACTCAGACGCCCGGCATCCACCGCCGGGCTGCCGGCAGCGGCGCGAAACGCCCGGTTACGCTCTGCCAGCACCACCCGCGCGCCTGCGAGTGCCGCTTCGGCGAAGTCCGCGTTGGGCCCCAGGCGCAACAAGCCCTCGTGATCTTCTGCCACCTGAATCAGCGCGACATCCGTATGCGCCGCCACGTAGTCGTATACGTTACGCATCTGGATGGGCACGAAGTGCAGCCGGGCGGCATCGGCTGCGCGCAACGTCGGTGACATGAAAAACGTGGTGAGCTCGAAGCTCGGCTGCCAGGCGGTAAAGTCCACTTCGTTGTAGCCAGCGATCGGGAACTGTACGAAGTGCAGCCGCTCCGGCAGCGGATTCGCGGCCAGCGACTCGAGGAGCGCTCGCGGCTCATTGCTGCTGCCTGCCACGAACACCCGGTCGCCGGGCTCGAAGTACGCCGAAAGATCCATCACCTGCTCCCCTTTCCTTTCTGCAACCAGCGCGCCGACAGCAACCAGCAGGCGGCGCCCGCCATGAAGCCCGGCAGGATCCACACCGGCCAGTAGTTGAGCGCCCAGTTGTGCGGGTGCGCTTGCTGCCAGATCGTCGCGAACGCAATCATCGTCGCCACCAGACCTGCCGTCAGCGCGATCTGCTGGCCGGTGGACGGCCCCAGCGACATGCACACCATGCCGCCGCCAAAGCCGCCAAGTACCGCGGCCGCCATGGGCCCCCACGACGGCGCGTAGAGTGTCACCAACAGCCAGACGAGGCCTCCGCTCAACAGGCCAATGGCCGTTCTGAGCAGCAGCAGGACCAACATCATTGCCAAATCTCCAGACGTTCCAGAACCCGTGCCAACACCGAATGCCGGCGAAGCGCCTCGCCTGCGCATCCCAGTGCAGATACACTGCCCCCGTAAGACTCTAACCCTACCGGATCAGGAAGCAGTTGAACCAACGGTTTGGCAAGCGCGACATTATTCTGTACGCGTTCATGGCAGTCATCCTCGTGAGCATCTGGCTCGCGATGTTCCAGATCGACCGGCAGTGGGCCTTCATCGCCCAGACCCAGGACAGAATCGCCGAGCAGACCCGCGACATCGCCGATCTGCGACGGCAGCTGCGCCAGGGCATCGCAGTCAATCCAGCCCACGCAAGCCAATCCGGCCAGGTGCCGGACACCTGGCGTGGTTTCGCTCGCGCGCAGGCGTCGCAGAACCAGCCCGACTACGCCGAAGGCGATTGGCTGATCATGACGTTCGCATCACAGGTGCCAACCCTGTCGCCCTACCTCTCCGGAGACCGCTACGCATCGCAGGTAGCCGAGCGCATCACAGACACCCTGGCAACCCGTGACCCAGTAACCCTCGAGTGGCTGCCTTACGTAGCACAGGCGTGGGAGATCTCGGAGGACGGCCTGCAGATCCGCTTCACCATCCGTGAAGGCGTGGTGTTCTCCGACGGCGAACCGCTAACCGCCGAGGATGTGGCCTTCAGCTACCGCTTCGTCATGGACCAGAAAATCGCCGCGCCGCGCTCGCGGGCCTACTTCAGCAGGATCAGGGACGTTTCCGTCGACGGTCGCGATGTCACCTTCTATCTACACGAACCCTACTTTCTCTCATTCGAGATTATCGCCTCCACCCTGCAGATTCTGCCCAAGCACTTCTACGAACCGTACCTCGAGAGCGTGGCGAAGGCGGAGGAATACAACACCTCCACCGGTCTGTTGATGGGGTCCGGCCCCTATCGGCTCGAATCGCCCACCGACTGGAAGCCGGGTGATCTCATTGAACTTGTACGCAACGAGCGCTACTGGGGCTGGGTGACGCCGCCGTTCGAGCGCGTGATCTGGAAGACCATCCCGTCCGACGCCGCGCAGCTCACCGAATTCAAGAACGGAGGCATCGATCTTTACGGTGCGCTGCCGCTGGAGTACCGCGACCTCATCAAGGACGAACGCGTGATGGCTCGCGCCGAGGGCTACCAGTATTACAACCCCCGTGGTGGCTACACCTACATCGCCTGGAACCAGCATCGCGACGGCGCAGCCACCGTCTTCGCCGACCCGCGGGTGCGACAGGCCATGACCTACCTCACCGACCGCGAGCGTCTGGTGGAGGAGATATTCATCGGCTATGCGCAGACCGCCAACGGCCCCTTCAACCCGCTCGGCAGGCAGCACAACACGGCGATCGAAACGCGCCCCTTCGACCCCGGCAAGGCGAAAGCGCTCCTCGCCGAAGCGGGCTTCGTGGACTCGGACGGCGACGGCGTCATCGAAACCCCGGACGGCAAGCCGTTCCGCTTTCAGATCACCTACCCCTCCGGCAGCGACAACTACAAACGGATCATGCTGCTGCTCAAAGACCTCTACGTGCGCGCCGGCATCCTCATGGAGCCCAATCCGGTCGACTGGCCGGTGCTGATCGATGCGCTCAATAACAAGGACTTCGATGCCATCTCGCTGGCCTGGACGAGCGACTTCGAAATCGACCTCTACCAGTTCTTCCATTCCTCCCAGACCGAGCCCGGTGGTGACAACTTCGCCAGCTACATCAACCCTGCACTGGACGCGCTCATCGAGCAGGCACGCGCGGAACTTGACGAGGACAAGCGCATCGCCCTGTGGCACCGTGCCCACGAGATCCTCTGGGAGGATCAGCCGTACACCTTCCTCATGCGCAACAAGACGCTTGCCTTTGTCGACCGACGCATGCGGGGCGTGGAAACCGTGCCGGCCGGATTGAATACGGGCGGCCTGTGGCGGGTGCCGATAGAGTGGTACGTGCCGACCGCCGAACAGAAGTACTCCCGCTAAGCGCCCGTGTTCAACTACGTCCTGCGCCGATCGCTACTGATCCTGCCGACGCTGCTCGGCATCACCATCATGGTGTTCGCAGTGATGGCTATGGCCCCGGGCGGCGTCGGCGCGAGTCTGTTGTCGCGCGCTGGCGACATGCGCCCTGAGGAGCGCGCCGCCATGGAAGCCTATATCAACGAGCGCTACGCCCTGGATAAGCCTTTGCCCGCACAGTACCTGCGCTGGCTGAACAACGTCTCACCGATCGGCTTTCGCACCACGGAGAATCGCGAACCGGATGGCTTCGGTTTCAAGGTGCCAGATCTCGGCATGAGCTTCGCCAAGAACCGGCCGGTAACAGAGCTGGTGGCAGAGGCCTTGCCGATCACGCTGCTACTCAACGCCCTGTCTGTACCCCTGGTGTTCATCCTGTCCATCATCATGGGCGTGTATACCGCGAAGTTCCGAGGGCAGGCGCTTGATGTCGGCATCAGCACGGTGAATCTGGGCATGTGGTCCATCCCCGTAATCTGGATGGGGGTTATGCTCATCGGGCTGCTCGCCAGCGAGGAGTACCTGAATATCTTCCCCACCTCGGGGTTGGAGAGCCTGCGCGCCGACCGCTGGACCTTCCTGCCGGTCTGGGGCGCCGATGGCTTTCAGCGCGGCTATCTGCTCGACGTCCTGTGGCACCTCGTGCTGCCGGTGGTGTGCCTCTCCTATACCGGATTCGCTTTTCTGACCAAGCTCACCCGTTCGGCGGTGCTCGAGAACCTGCAGATGGACTACGCGCGAACCGCGCGCGCCAAAGGCGCATCGGAAACCGCAGTGCTGTGGAAACATGTCTTTCGCAACAGTCTGCTGCCATTGATCACAGTGGCGGCCAGCATCATTCCCGGCATGCTGGTAGGGTCGGTAATCGTGGAGTCGATCTTCTCCATCGACGGGATGGGCCGCCTCGTCGTCGAGGCCGTGCAATTGCGCGACCGTGAAGTGGTGCTCTCGATCACACTGATCACCGCAATGCTCACACTTGTCTCCTACCTGATCACCGACATCTGCTACGCGCTGGCAGACCCCAGGGTGACCTTCGAATGAGCCTCGTCAGCCAACCTACGGGCAACGAATCCCAGTCTTTCTCGCGACGCGTGCTGAGCGACACCATGTCCCAGCTGGGCGCGAAGCTCGGCCTGCTGTGGATCGGCACGGTGGCGTTACTCGCCGTATTCGCACCGTGGCTGGCCAATTCACACCCCATCGCGATGCGCACGGCCGAAGGCTGGACCAGTCCATTGCTGGCGCACCTGACCTGGGTGGACATCACCATGCTGATCGGCTTTATCGCCGCCGTCTGCTGCTGGACGCTGCGCAACCGCTACACCGCCGGGGCGCTGCTGCTGGGCTTCGTGGGCGCGTGCATCCTTGCCACTGCAGTGACGCAGGCCCTGGTAGAGCCGCCGCGCGCGGTCGTCTTCGATCAGTACCGCACCGGGCTCGCGGAAGGCCGCATCGAGCGCGCCATCCTCGCCCCCATACCGTTCTCCCCCACCGACCGTTCCCGCGACAATCCGGTACCCCTGGAAGGGCCTAGCAGCCTGCACTGGTTCGGCACCGACGAGGACGGCGCCGACGTGCTCAGCCGCATGATCCACGGGTGCCGCATCGCCCTCAGCATCGGCCTCATCGCCACGGGCATTGCGCTACTCCTGGGGATCGCCTACGGCGGCCTCATGGGCTTCTTCGGCGGCTGGGTCGACATTCTGATGATGCGCTTCCTGGAGATATTCGAGTCGATCCCGCAGCTCTTCCTGCTGCTGACGGTGGTGGCGTTCTTTGGTCGCGACATCTACCTCATCATGGTCGTCATCGGGCTGACCTCGTGGCCAGGCTACGCACGCTTCCTGCGCGCGGAGTTTCTGAAGCTGCGCGACCAGGACTACATCCAGGCAGCCATCGCCTGCGGCCTGCCGCTGCGCTCGGTGCTGTTCCGTCACATGCTGCCAAACGGCATCGCACCGCTGCTGGTGGGTGCCAGCTTTGGCATCGCCACGGCAATCCTCGCCGAAGCGACACTGAGCTTCCTCGGGCTCGGTCTCATCGACGAGCCGAGCTGGGGAAGCATGCTGAACCAGGCGGTCGGCCCTACCGGAAGCTTCGCGATGTGGATGGCCACGTTCCCCGGCCTAGCCATATTTTTCACGGTCTTTGCCTACAATCTGATCGGCGAGGCACTGCGCGATGCCATCGACCCGAAACTGGACACCGGATCGTGAGCGCCCTGCTCCGCGTCGAGCAGCTCGTCACCCGCTTCGGGTCCGGCACCAACGCCACCACCGCAGTGGAGTCTGTGTCCTTCGAGATCCATCGCGGCGAAACGGTCTGCCTGGTAGGCGAGTCCGGCTCCGGCAAAAGTGTCACGGGCCTATCGGTGCTCGGCCTTCTGGGCGACTCGGCAACGCACCCGACCGGCACCGTGACGCTGGCTGCGCAGGACGGTGGGGCGCCGTTGTCGCTGCTGGGCGCACCGGAAGCGCTGCTGCAGGAGGTGCGCGGCGCGCGCATCGCCATGATCTTTCAGGAGCCGATGACCTGTCTCAACCCGGTGCTCACCATCGGCGAACAGCTGATGGAGCCATTGGAACTGCACCTGGGGCTCACCGGCGCACCAGCACGCGCGCGGGCGCTGGAGCTGCTCGAACAGGTGGAGATGCCGGACCCGGAGCGTCGCCTTGACGAGTACCCGCATCGCCTCTCCGGCGGCCAGCGGCAGCGGGTGATGATCGCCATGGCGCTCGCCTGTGAGCCGGACCTGATCATCGCCGACGAGCCCACCACCGCCCTGGACGTTACCATCCAGGCGCAGATTCTGGCGCTCATGGCTAACCTCCAGAAACAGCACCAGACGGCGCTGCTGTTCATCACCCACGATCTCAGTGTGGTGAGCGAAATCGCCGACCGCGTCATCGTCATGCAGCACGGCAAGCTGGTGGAGGCTGGAGACAAGCGCGGCGTCCTGGCCAGCCCCAGGCATCCATACACCCGACAGCTCTTGGCCGCTGTACCGGCCAACCTGCCAAGACTCGACAAAAAACCGCCCGGTGACGCGCCGGCGCTCATGCGCATCCAAAATCTGAAGGTCTATTTCCCGGTTCGCGCCGGTGTGCTGCAGCGGCACGTGGACGACGTGCGGGCAGTGGACGACGTGAGCCTCGACATCGCGCCCGGCCGCACGCTTGCTGTGGTCGGTGAGTCTGGCTCCGGCAAGACCACGCTCGGCAAAGCCATTCTGGGCCTGATCCGACCCACGGGTGGCTCAGTGATATACGACGGCGTGGATCTCGCAGCACTTAATCGGCGCGCCTTTACGCCCTTCCGGCGCGACCTGCAGATGGTGTTTCAGGACCCGCAGTCGTCGCTGAACCCACGCCTCACGATTGCCGCAATCCTCACCGAGCCGATGGCCGTGCACGGTATCGGCGACAGCCGCGCCGATCGCCTCGATCGCGCCGCGGCGTTCATGCACAAAGTGGGCCTCGACCCGAAGATGCTCAACCGCTACCCCCACGAGTTTTCCGGTGGCCAGCGCCAGCGCATCGGTATCGCCCGCGCGATCGCCCTGGAACCCAAGTTCATCGTCTGTGACGAGGTGACGAGTGCACTCGACGTGAGCGTCCAGGCGACCATCCTCCAGCTGATGCAGGATCTGAAGGAAGAGCTTGGGCTGACCTACCTCTTCATCACACACAACATCGACGTGGTGCGCTACTTCGCAGACGACATCGCTGTGATGAGCAAGGGTCGGCTGGTTGAAACCGGGCTGGCGGATGACGTGTGCGACGACCCGTCGGATCCTTACACGCGGAAGCTGCTGGCAGCCGTGCCGCGTTTCGAGCCCTGACGGCCACCGCACCGCCGCGTTATCGGCCGATATCTATATCTACGCGGAGAATCTGCGCAGAGACAGGCGCGACCGCATTGCCATTTCCGCAGCCTTTCTATACTCATGGATGCCTCGTTCACTCGCCAGAGTATGGGTTGTGGCGCTCGCCTGCGGCGCCGCACATCTATGGGCCGCGGCCCCCAACATAATCGACCCGTCCCAGCTGGCACGCCCAGACATTCTTGACGCACTGGTGATCGCAGACGCCGATCAACCGCCAGGTACGCCTCCCGAGAATCTGCGCTTCATACCGTACGATGGCAGCCTGCTGAGCAACCGCGACGTGTGGGTGGCGCTTGAGGTACGGACAGACAGCGCCAACACCTATGTACTGCAGATCGAAAATCCGCGCCTTGCGCACAGTGAAATCTGGTACTTCCTCGACGGCCGCTGGCAGGCCGCTTCGCTGGAAGGTATCGGTTTAGGCCTCGGGTCGCACGTCAACAGCACGCCGCGCGTATCCAGCCCACTGCCGTACGCGGCAGATCCGCTGCCCGTACGGGTGCGAATGCAGCACGTGCAGGTTTTCGTGCCGCGCATCCTGGTCATGAATGCCGATCAGATGGCGGACATGACCTTTCTCAGTCTATTCGTCGCTGGTGCCGGTTTCGGCATTCTCGCGCTGCTGGTGCTGTACAACGCCATCATCGCCTTTTACACCCGCGACAAACGCTACAGCTTGCTGGCTGCATACCTCGCCGCAACGCTGCTCTACCTCACCCACTATCAGGGCTATGCCGCGCTGCTGCTCTGGCAGGACTTCGTTACCGCCAATCAACGCCTGATCGACGCCCTCCCGCTCATGGTGTTCGCCACCTACCTGCCTTTCGCGCTCGCCATCATGAACCAGCGCGTGGGCAAAGGCGTCATCGTCTACTCCGCGTGCATGCTGCTCGGTGCGCTGGTGCTGCTATTCGTGCCTTCCGCTGAGATCTTCGCCCTCGCCGCAGTACCCGGCGGTATCGTCAGCATGGCTATGCATCCTTACGCGGCGTACCTTGGCATGAAAGGCAACCGCGACGCATGGCGCTTCTTTACGGTTACGCTATTCACCCTGGCCGGCGGCGCCACCACCTGGAG
>JAUILW010000803.1 GCA_030432795.1 Gammaproteobacteria bacterium | reverse complement strand
GCCACCCAGGACGGCTGCCACGCAGCGCGCAACCACGGCGGTAGCGCGGCGCCCGGTTGTCCCGGCCGCCGCTTCACTGCGCCTTGAGCGCACGGTGACGAAGCCCGCACGCAAACGACTAGAAATCCACCCGGGCGGACATCGAGATGATGCGCGGACTGCCGTAGTAGAGAAAGTTGGACACGGTCGGGAACGTGATCCAGTAATCCTCACCGAACAGGTTGTCGACGTTGAACCGGAACGTGACCTCGTGTTCGCCGATCCGACGTTGGTAACGCGCCCCGACATGGTAGACGTCGTAGGACGACAGTTCGCGATCGTTGTCCGTGGAAATGTAGCGGCCGCTGGTGTAGTTGCCGCGGAACGACAAGGTGAGCCCCGGTATCGAGGGCGTGTCCCATTCCATCCCCAGGACCGCGCTGAGATCGGGAATGCCGCTGGGCGTCTTGCCGTCGTAGGCACCGTCCTGCGTGCGGGTCAGTTCGGCGTCCAGGTAGGTCAGGCCGGCCAGCAGTCGTATGCCCGGCCGCAACTCGCCGAAGGCGTTCAACTCGATGCCGCGGTTGCGCTGCTCGCCATCGACCACGAAGCGGTTAGTCTCGTCGATGATGCCGCTTGGCTGTTCGATCTGGAATACGTCCGCGGTCAAGCCGAGTGTTCCCCGGTCGATCTTGACGCCGAGCTCGACCTGGTTGGTCCGTGATGGTGCGAATACTTCGCCTGCGTTTTCCGTGCCGTCGGGCGCTGTCGGCCCGCCCTCCAGCGCCTCGATGTAGTTGCCGTACACGGACATCCCGGACACCGGCCTGTAGACGATGCCAAGCGCTGGCGTGGTGGCCCGTTCATCGTCTACGCGCTGGCGCCGCAGGCCCATGGTGACCTGCACCTGCTCGTCGAGAAACCCCATGGTGTCGGCAATGGCCAGCGAGTCCGAGTCACTCTCGGCATCGATGGGCACTGCGGGAGACTGGGGGGTGAACGAAGGGCGCGGCACGAACACGGGATCGTAGATGTTGGACGTGACCGCGTATCCGGCGATGCTCTGGTTGTTCGCACCGTTCTCCGTCTCGTTGCGCAGGGCCTGGAGTGACAGCTCGTGGCTGACGGCTCCAGTCTCGAACTCGCCCATGACGCCGAGCGTGGCTACCTGGTTGCGGTCTCTTTCTACGAGTTGCTGGGCGATCTGGTTGAAGCTGCCATCCGGACCCAGCCCACCGCCGATGGTGCGCAGCCAGGAACCCTTGAAGTCAGTGGCACCGTAGGCGCCGTACGCCGTCCAGTCCGGCGCAAAGTCATACTCCACGCGCAACAGCCCGCGCAGGAACTCCCCTTTCGTTGTCTCCCACGGCTGCTGCACACCGTCGTCGGTTTCGGCGGGTTGTGGCAGCCCCGACACGCCGAAGAACAACTGGTTTCCCGCACGGTCATCCGAATCGGAGTAGTCCAGCACGAAGCTGCTGCGCGCCTTGTCTCCCCGGTAGTCCAGGGCGATGCTGGCTTCCTTGAACGCGAGGGAATAGTGATCCGGTACCGATTCGCCATCGCGATACGTACCGTTGACACGCAGGCCAAAGCGATCCTCGTCACCGCCGCGACGGCTTATGTCGAGCTGGGCACCCAGGTGCGAGTCCGGCTCGTACAACGCGGTTACCCGGGTTCGATCTTCGTCCAGGGGGCGCTTTGGCACCAGGTTCACGC
>JAUILW010000802.1 GCA_030432795.1 Gammaproteobacteria bacterium | reverse complement strand
CGCTGGCCGTGTGGAGCGGCATGACGGCGTTGTCAGGCCTCGCCATGAACTTCTGGCAGCTAGCCGCAGCACGCATCGGCGTCGGCATCGGCGAGGCCGGCTGCAGCCCATCGGCGCACTCCATGCTCGCGGATCTCTATCCGGCCAAGGAACGCGCCACCGCGCTCGGCATCTACTCCCTCGGCATTCCGTTCGGCATCATGTTTGGCCTGTTTGCCGGTGGCGCCATCGCCGACACCTTCGGCTGGCGCACGGCATTTTTCATCGTCGGCATCCCGGGACTTGTCCTGTCGGTCATCGTCTTTCTCACGGTCAAGGAGCCTCCGCGCGGCCACGCTGACGGGCACCAGAGCGCTGAAGGTCCGGCGAACCACCCCTCTATCCTCGAAGTGTTCCGCTATCTCGTCAAACGGCCGGCATTCGTGCACATGGCCATCGGCGGCGGCCTCACAGCATTCGTTGGCTATGGTCTGATTACCTGGGCACCGACCTTCTTCGTGCGCAGCCACGGTATGAGCCTCACCGAAGCCGGTTTCTATCTCGGCCTGGTGCTCGGCATACCCGGCGGCCTCGGTATCGTGCTCGGCGGCTGGATGTCGGATCGCTACGGCGCCCGGGACACACGCTGGTACCTGTGGGTGGTGGCCGTGGCACTGCTCCTGGTAGTACCCATCGGCGCCATCGCGTTTCTGCTGGAGAGCTGGTGGCTGTCGCTCATCCTGCTGTCGTTTCCAGTGATGCTGGGCAATTTCTACCAGGGCACCACGTTTGCGCAGACTCAGGGGCTTGCACCCGTACGCATGCGCGCGGTGGCGGCAGCGATTCTGCTGTTTATTCTGAATTTCATCGGCTTCGTGTTCGGACCGCCCGCAGTAGGCATCCTGTCCGATGTGCTCACAGGACCGTTTGGCGCCGATGCCCTGCGCTACAGCCTGCTGATCTGGGGCTTCGTGAACCTCTGGTCTGCATACCACTACTGGTATGCAGGTAAGAAGCTGCCGGAAGATCTGGCCCGGGGATAAATCCGGGAAGGCTCAGCGGAGCGAGCAGACGCCTAGTTGCTTCTGGTACGGTTTGTTGCACGCCCAGCTTCTGCCGTCGTAACGCAGGTGCGCATTCGCTGGCACCTGCACGACGGCACAACCATCGGCCACCTGCGCATAGCCTCGCTCGCACTCCCAGCCCATGCCGTAACCCCGTGTTTCAGAGAGATACGCGTTCTCAGGAACGTCGATCTTGTTGCACGCACCTCGCCCCGGAGCATACCCGCGCTCACAATCCCAGCCCCGTTCCGACGACGCCCGCTCCGACAGGTAGCCGTTCTTCGGCACGACGATGGGTTCGCAGGCCGCACCAACCAGCCGAAAGCCACGATCACACTTCCAGCCCGGACCAAAGGAGCCACTGACAAGATAGCCGTTGGCCGGCACGGGCACTTGCGCGCAGCTGTCGCCTTCCCTTCTGAAGCCGCGATTGCAACGCCACTCCGTGCCTGACGCTTCCAGATAGCCGTTCTCTGGCACTCGGACCTCGACACACTGGCCGCTTTCGACACGAAAGCCATGGCGACAATCCCATCCACGGCCATAGGTACCGGAGGTGGGGTACGCATTATCGGGAACATCAACGGGCTGACACTGCTCTTCAGATCCTTCCGCATCTTCCGCCTCTCTGAAACCGGCATCGCAACTCCAGCCCG
>JAUILW010000801.1 GCA_030432795.1 Gammaproteobacteria bacterium | reverse complement strand
ACCCCGGTAGGCAGGCGCTTACCGTAGGCGCTCACCACCACCTGTCGGTCGCCATGCTTGCGGGCCAGGTAGGGTAGGGTGCCGGTTTCGCAGAACGCCACACGGCTGGTATTGCCGGCGGCATGCTTGGCGCGGGCAAACAGGTAGCCGCCGAACGTGCCGGGCGGGATGTAGGCCACCTGGCCGTCTTCCCACAGGCTCGCCATCTGCTCGCTCAGCGGCTCATGGGTGGTGGCGGGCAGCGGCATGACGAGCAGTTGTGCGCCGCGCATGGCCTGGGCCAGATCACCCGTGACCAGGTGGATGGGCACGTCGCGCGCACCCTGAAAATCCTTCAGTTCAATGCCGGCGTCGCGCACGGGCGCCAGCAGCTCGGCATCGCGACGCCATAAGCGTACGCGATGCCCTTTTTCGCTCAGTTCCGCAGCCGCTGCATAGCACCCGTGGCCGCCACCGATGACAGCAATATCCATAGTCGTCTCCTCAGTGCGATGTGCGTGGTGCACGTCTGTTACAGGGCTGCCAACTCACCGTCGAGCACCCGCGCCCGTAACAATCGCTTCTTGATCTTGCCGCTGTCTTCGCGCGGCAGGTCGGCTGCGCGGTAGTAACCGCGCGGCAGTTTGTAAGACGCCAGCCGTTCCCGCAGAAACGTGACCACGGTGTCTGCCTGCAGGTTGTCTTGCGCCTGCACGACCATCACCAGCCGCTCGCCGTACTCGCTGTCCGGAATGCCGAAAGCGGCACAGTCGACCACGTCCGCGCAGGACAGCAGGACTTTTTCCACCTCGGCGGGATAGAGGTTCACACCGCCGGAGATGACCATGTCCGACAGACGGTCGCTGATGAACACTACACCGTCGGCGTCCTCGAAGCCGATGTCGCCGGTGGCGACGAAATCACCGCGCCGCATGGCTTCGGTTTTTTCCTCGTCGCGGTGGTAGGCCACCTTGCTGGTAACTTCCGAGCGCACGCAGATTTCCCCGGGTTCGCCTGGCGGGCATCGCGTGCCGTCTTCGGCCAGTACGTGCAGGTCGATGCCTGGCACCGGCCGACCGACACAGCCTGGCTTTGCCAGCCAGGTGGCCGAGTCGCTGGTGCAGATAATGCCGGTCTCGGTCAGCGCGTAGTACTCGTGGATGATCTCCCCCCACCACTCGATCATGCGTCGTTTTACTTCCTCCGGGCACGGAGCGGCGCCATGGGAGATATGCGCAAGGCTCGACAGATCGTAGCTGTTACGTACGCTTTCCGGCAGCGCCAACAGGCGTACGAACATGGTGGGCACCATGTGCAGGTGCGTGATGCGTTGCTGCTCGATGATGCGTAGCAGCTGCTCCGCGTCGAATCGCGGCTGCAGAATGAGGAGCCCTGCGGCGCTCACCACCATGCCTGCGTAGGCGTTGGGAGCGGAGTGATACAACGGCCCGGTCATGACGCTGCGCACCTCGCTGCGGTCCAGCCCCCAGGCAAAGCGCGACCGTGCTTCCGCACGCTGTCCCACTTCGGGGCTTACGGGCTTGCGTTTCACGCCCTTCGGCCGGCCGGTGGTGCCGGAGGTGTAGAACATCGGTCCGGTTACCTGTCGCGGTGCTTCGTTCCATGCTGGATAACTCTCGATCCACCGGTCCCAGGCCGGCAGCGGCAGGCGCAGCTCGCAAAGCGTGGCGTCCAGGCCGTAGGCCTCGCCGATCTCCTG
>JAUILW010000105.1 GCA_030432795.1 Gammaproteobacteria bacterium | reverse complement strand
GTTGCCCGGCGGTTGGCTGCTCAGCCGTGCGCGAAGGGTTCTTGAGCGGGAGACGTCAACTCAGTAACGCGATGTGCTCGGCGACCTCTTCCAGGCGCCGGTCGATGGCTTCCGGCTTCTGCGAGCCCAGGTGCAGCACCAGCCGGTCCACGCCGAGGTCCCGGTAGGTCAGGATATCGTCGTCCCGCAGCGTTGGCGGCGTGATCACGAGCTGAAAATTTTCGCCGCGCTCGCGACCAGCCGCAGCCAGCGCTGCGTCCAGATCCGCGACCGCGCTGCGGGTCTGCTCCGGATTGATGCCGAAGCCGTACCATCCCGCGCCGAAGCGCGCGGCGCGGCGCATACCTGCGCGGCTATGGCCGCCGACGATGATGGGAACGTGCGGTGCCTGCACAGGCTTCGGATCCATGCGGGCGGCATCCACGTGAAAGAACTCGCCGTGGTGGGTGACGACCGGCTCGGTCCACAGCTTTGTAACGAGCTCGAGAAACTCATCGGAGCGGCGACCTCGATCCTGCCAGCCGTAGCCGGATGCCAGCACCTCTTCCTTGCACCAGCCGACACCTACGCCGAAGTCCATGCGGCCGCCGGTCAGCCAATCGAGGGTTGCGAACTCATTGGCGGTGTAGATTGGGTTGCGTTGTGAGATCAGCGCGATACCCGTTCCGAAGCGCAGGCGTTCGGTGATGCCCGCGAGAAACCCGAAGGTAGCCACCACGTCCAACAGACCGCCGCCATCGGGCACAGGCAACTTACCGTCACGTGAGCCTGGGTAGGGAAACTCCGTTTCGTCGAACAGCACCACGTGCTCGCCCATCCACAAAGACTCGACGCCCGCGGCCTCTGCCTTGCGCGCGCACTCGGCGATCGCTGCCGGCGTGGATCTTGGTGACATGAAGGTAGCGAACAATCCGATCTGCATGTGCGTGTCCTGATGAGTCAACCTGCCCAGTGTATGTCATGAGCAGTTGTCGCGAATGGTTTCACGCAGTTCGTCAGCGCGCCCGGCCAGCCGTACGCTGTCGGCCAGGGAGTAGCCTTTGCGCTTACGCAGCTTCAGTGCTTCCAGACCCTGCCGGGCGTCCTGACAGGCGCGCGCTGCCCTGCGTACGTCTTCTTCCAGGCGGGCACGTGTGCGCGCGAGCTGTTTCTGGCGTTGTTCGGCGCGCTCGCGGTTGGCGCGCGCGGCATCGTCCAACTGCTGGCGCTGTGCGTCTGTAAGCGGGGTGATGCTGACGGTGGTGGTTGGTTGCAGCTCCACCACCACGCCGTTTCGACATGGCCGGTCGGCGAACGTCACCGGCTCACCTGGGATCTGGCACCGGTAGATGGCGGCGGTAGTGGGCATCCAGAAAAGGGCGGCGATGAGAAGCGTCGTCATGCCCCCATCGTCTTTCACCGCCTCCGGGTCGCCCAGAGGCCGAAGCTGCACGCGTTGTAGGCCTCAGCGCATTCTTGGCGGAGGCGTAAACCGGAAGCCTTGCTGCTCGAGCTGCTGTGCGACCTGAATGGTGAGGCGGTCGCTATACGCGTTGCCGACGATCTGCACGCCGATGGGTAAGCCGCTGCTGTCGGGCCCCGTCGGAATGACGGTGGACGGCAGGCGGGCAACGCCGACCAGTCCGGCCCAGAAGATCTGCTGGAAATAGGGCTGCTCGACGCCGTCTACCGTCAGCGTGCGTTCCTGCATGGGGCGATGATCGTGGGCGAACGCTGAGGTTGCCGTTTGCGGCGCCAGCACGATGTCGTAGCTCTGGAAGAACTCATGCCACGCCCAGCGCAGACGGTCGCGGGCGCTGTGCAGCCTGATCCAGTCACGATGCGCCATGGTGCTGTTTCGCAACAACTTCGACTGCGGGTCGTCGGCATCGGGCGCCAGGTTCGCAGCTTTCGCCTGCAGGTCGCGAAACTCCTCCTCCGGCGTGCCCACGGCCATGAACGACCAAAGCAGCGACTGATAGATGTCGTGGGATTCTTCGGACGTGAACGCCGGGCGGACGTCATGGTGTACTGAAGCACCCGCGTCAGCCAGGGCATCGGCGACCAGCCGAACCCGCGCCTCCACTTCCCGTGACACCGGTGCTGCGTCGTCGTTTGCCCAGACCGCAACGCGCAGGCCGTTCAGGCTGCGCAAGCCCGGCAGCTCGTAGCGTAGCCCCGGCTCGAAGGCATCAGCGCCAGCCACAACATCCAGCAACAGCTCGAGATCGTGCGCAGATCGGGCCAGCGGGCCGATGACGGCGATATCCGGCTCCGCCAGAGCGCCGGGCAGGGCGTGGCCGCGCGAGGGCACCAGCGCCCAGGTGGGTTTGTGGCCGAACACGCCGTTGAAATGCGCCGGCGTGCGGATAGAGCCGCCAATGTCGGAGCCCATCTCGAGCGCCGTGTAGCCGGCTGCCAGTGCGGCGCCTGAGCCGCCGGAGGAGCCGCCTGGTACCCGGCTCAGATCCCAGGGGTTGTTGGTCTGGCCATAGATGTCGTTGTAGCTCTGCAGATCCGCCAGGTCTTTCGGAACGTTGGTCTTGCCGAAAACGATGCCGCCGGCGGCGCGGATGCGCTGCACCGCAAGTGCATCTTCCTGCGTGACGTTACCGGCAAACTCCGGAATGCCCCAGGTCGTGGGTGAACCCTGTACGTTGTAGGCTTCCTTGACCGTCATGGACAGGCCCGCAAGTGGACCAGTGTGACTGCCGGACGCGGCTTCTTCGCGCGCGCGCTCCAGGTCGGTCCATACCACCACGTTCAGCTCGTCGTCGTGCGCGTCTATCTGCGCGATATGCGCCTCGAGCAGCTCTGTGGCGGTGTAGTCACCTGCCTGCAGGCGTTGTAGATGTTCGGTTGCGGTAGCAAAAACGTCGATCATTGGCTAACCCTTGAAAAATGTTGTGCCCAGTGTCGTCCTCGCGACACATCGTAGCCGCGCGTTGAGGCATGGTAGCGCCACTCGGATCACGGAGCGGCAAGCCATGATGCATGCCAAGACCCGCAACACGCTCATTGGCCTTCTCATGTTCAGCCTGGTCATCAATCTCGTCATCGCGGTGATGAGCGGCGCGCTTTAGAGGTTCTCCAGCCAGTCGTCGTCAGAGCCCTCGTTAATGCCCTCGAACAATGGCGTAGACAGGTAGCGCTCGCCGGTGTCGGGCAGCATGGCCAGGATGACGGCCCCGTCTTTGGCCCGTTGCGCCACTTTCAGCGCGGCGGTAAACGTGGCACCAGCAGAGATGCCCACGAAAATCCCTTCCTGCTGGGCCAGCAGGCGCGCATTGGCGATGGCTTCGTCTTCGTTGACGGGCACGACCTCGTCCGCCACAGCGCGGTCGAGCACACCTGGAATGAAGTCCGGCGTCCACCCCTGAATCTTGTGTGGGCTCCACTCCTTGCCGGAAAGCATGGCCGCCTGCTCGGGCTCGGTGGCCACCACCTTCAGGTCGGGCCTTGCCGCTTTCAATACCCGGCCGGCGCCGGACAGCGTGCCACCGGTGCCCCAGCCGGTTACCCAGTAGTCCAACGCTTCGCCGGCGAAGTCGCGCAGTATTTCCGGCCCTGTGGTTTGCGCGTGATAGGCGGGGTTTGCTGGGTTCTCGAATTGCCGGGCGAGGAACCAGCCGTGCGCTGCGGCGAGCTCTTCGGCGCGCCGTACCATGCCGCTGCCTCTTTCGGCAGCGGGCGTGAGAATGACCTTCGCACCGAGGCCGCGCATGATCTTGCGGCGCTCTACGGAGAACGTCTCCACCATAGTGGCGACGAAGGGGTGGCCGAGCGCGGCACACACCATCGCAAGCGCAATACCGGTATTGCCTGAAGTGGCCTCCACCACCGTCTGGCCGGGCTGCAGGGCGCCGCTATCGCGGGCGTCTTTGATGATGGCGTAGGCTAATCGATCCTTTACCGACGCCAGCGGGTTGAAAGACTCCACCTTCACGTACATGGACACGTTTGCCGGCGCCAGCCGGTTGATACGCACCACCGGCGTATTGCCGATAGTCTCCAGAATGTTGTTGTAACGCATGTCGATACCTCTCAAACGATGTGTTGTGCAAGGAACGTCGCGGCTTCATCCATTGCCGTGCGCGCCTTTGTGACGATGGCCTGCATGCCGAAGAAGCCATGCACCACGCCATCGTAACGGGTGTGCTGCACCTCATTACCGGCAGCAGAGAGCGCCGCGGCATAGGCTTCGCCTTCGTCGCGCAGCGGGTCGAACTCCGCCGTCTGCACCAGGGCTGGGGGTAGGCCAGCGAGTGAGGCGGCGCGCAGCGGAGCCGCGTAGGCGTTGCTGCGCTGCTGCTGATCGGGTACGTAGTGATCCCAGAACCACTGCATGGCGCGCCTGGTGAGCAGATAGCCTTCGGCGTTGGCTTCGTAGGAGGGCGTGTCGAACGCAGCGTCTGTCACGGGATAGATGAGCAGCTGGCAGGCGATGCTGGGGCCTGCTTCGTCGCGGGCCTTCAGGGCGACGGCCGCAGCCAGGTTGCCGCCGGCGCTGTCGCCGCCAACGGCGATGCGCGCAGGATCGATGCCGAGCGTGGCTGCCTGGCTCGCCATCCAGCGTGTGGCGTCGTAGCAGTCCACCAACGCGCCTGGAAAGCGGCTTTCCGGCGCCAGACGGTAATCCACTGCAACGACCGTGCATCCGCTGCGCGCGCAGAGGATGCGGCAGGTCTCGTCGTGGCTGGCCAGATCGCCGATCACCCAGCCGCCGCCGTGAAAGTAGGCGAGCGCGCCGCGGCCGGGATTCTCTGGTCGGTAAACGCGCACGGGAATGCCGGTCTCGCTGCCGTCGGCTACGAGATCATCCACCGAGCCCACCTGCGTGGGTACCGCGGGCGGCGGGGTGAGCGACAGGTTGCGGGCATCGGCCACGGACAACTCCGAGAAATCCTGTGCACCGAGGGATGCCAGAAGATCCAGCACGCCCTGTGTTTCTGCGTCTACGGGCATTGATGCGCCTCCGCGTGTGTTTTTTCTGAGCTTACACGCCCCTATGACGCTGCGCACCGTTGCGGTGTAATCAGGACATGAGCCGTGAAGATCGTTCCCGCTGGGATCAGCGTTTTGCCGATGGTGCTTACGCCGAAAGGCTGCATCCGAGTGCGATCGTCGCCCAGTGGGCATCGCACGGGCCGGGTCGCGCGCTCGATGTGGCCGCAGGCGCCGGCCGCAATGCGGCGTGGCTCGCCTCGCAAGGCTTTGCGGTTACAGCGCTGGATATCTCGCCGGTGGGGTTGCGCCGAGCGCAAGAGCGCACACCGGAGATCGTCACCATCGCCCACGACCTGGATGAGGGTCTGCCGCCTGGCCTCGGCGCCTTCGATCTGATCGTCATGACGCGTTACCTCAATCTGTCGCTCATCCCTGCGCTGGTGGCAATGCTTGCCCCCGGTGGGCGGCTGATCGTCGAGGTGCTGCTGCAGGCCACCGGCGGCGTAGGGCCTGCCGGCGGCCGCTTCCGTGCCCCGCCTGGAGCGTTGGCGCAGGCCTGTCAGGGGTTGCGCGAACTGCACAGCTTCGAAGGGGAGATCAATGACCCGGACGGCCGCGCAGCGCAGGTGGCGCAATTCGTCGGGGTGCTATAGTCCGGCCGTGAACGAGCGGAGGAACTGGTTGATGAACGGCGTACCCACAATCGACCTGCAGGCGTTTCGCGCGGGGAAAACAACGCCTGATGAGTGGCGGGCGCTGGACTCCGCGTGCAGTGACCACGGCTTTTTCATGCTGCAAGGGCATGGCGCGGATGCGGTGATCGAGCGCATGTGGTCGGCCACGCGTTCGTTCTTTCACAGCCCGCGAGCCCTCAAGCGCTCTGTGCTGCGTGATGCAGACAATCCACTTGGTTACTACGATCGAGAGCTCACCAAGCAGAAGCGCGACCAGAAGGAAGTATTCGACTTCAAGTGCGGTGGTCATCAGTCCAGAAATCCGGCGCGGCAGTCCCGCTGGCCGCAGCTCGATGGTTTTGAGGCTGCTTTGCAGGCGTACTACGACGCCTGCCGGGGCGTTGCCAGCGAAGTCACCTGTATGGTTTTTCAGGCGCTTGGAATGACGCCGGACGCCGCGCGAGCGCTGGAGGTGGCGAGTTTCGGTGCGCACCACACGAGCGCCGCACGGCTCAACTTCTACCCGCCCATCGACCCGCTTCCGGAAGCGGAGCGCGCAACGGCCAATGCACTCGGCGACATGGCCTTGCACCACCACACCGACCCGGGCGGCGTGACACTGTTGCTGCAGGATGCGGTGGGCGGTTTGCAGGCACAGTCCCGGCAGCACGGCTGGATCGATGTACCACCGCGTGGCAATGCGTTCGTGGTGAATCTCGGTGATGTGATGCAGGTATGGACCAACGACCGTTACCGGGCCGCGGTGCACCGGGTACTGCCTATGGCCGCCGACGGTGCCGGCCGATACTCAGCACCGTTCTTCTACCAGCCGGCATATGATGCTGAGATCGAACCGCGCCACGTGGGCGAGGGCACGCTGCCGCACTATCACCGCTTTACCTGGCGGGATTTCATCCGCGGCCGGGTTACCGACAACTTCGCCGACATCGGCGAAGACGACATACAGATTTCACGCTATCGCGTGGCCTGAGGCGGACCATCAGAAGAATCGGTAGGCAAGCGTCAGCGAACCGAACCGGTTGTGCTCAGGCTGGCCTTCGAACTCCCGCGAGCGCACCACGTGGCTGTATGCCAAACGAAAACGTTGTGAGTTCATGACGAAGCCCACCTGAAAGTCGCCCACCCATTTGCGCCGCTCGACCGAATGGCTGTCTTTGTGGGTGTTGCCGTCGAGGAAGATGTTCTGCGCAACGTAGCGCCCGTCCACACCCGCGTAGAGATACCAGGTGAGCCCGTGGGCATTGGGCTTGAAAAACAGTGATCCAGGCAACGCTGGCCGTATGCGCGGCGGCCCGTAGTCGGAGCCGAGGTTGCGACCCACGCGAAAGATGGCGCCGACGTTGGCGGTGCTCGCCACGTTGCCCAGGGAGATGCCAAGGTGCGGCAGGAGATCTGCTCCCCATCCGGTGCACTGCGAATCACACAGCGGCCGCCACTGCTTTTCGTACAGGATGCCGTAAGCCAGCTCGTCATCGAGCTGATTGTCCCAGCCTTCGGGGATGGGGCTGCCGATACGCCGGTGCAACTCTCTCTGCATATTCTTGGCGCGTGCTGACGGCCCGACGATGCCCAGGTTGAAGCGCCAGGTAGACAGCGTCTTTTCTGTGCTGATGGTGAAGTCGGCTGCGGCGTAGAGGTGCCCGGCGTAGGGCCGGTCGTCGGCGATGAGCGTTGGTACCTTGATCTCTCTCGGCGTGTAGATCTCGTGGCCGAGAGATAATCCCACGTGCAGATCATCGCCCTCATCGATCATGGGCAGGCGTCGGGCGAGTGCGTCCACGGTCTTCGGCCCGCGGTTCAGGCCGCTCACGTAGGAGAACAGTACCCCGGAGGTATAGTGGCGATCAGAGCCGGTAATGACGTCGTTTTCCACCACGACGGTGGTGACGGAATCGGTCTTGCCGTGGGCAATACCGACAATCAACAACAGGAAAATAGGTAGCAGGGCTCGCATGGCGCGATCATAACCAGATGTGCCTACAATGCCAGGTACGCGACGTTCGGGAGAGCAATACATGGAGACGGGTACCGTACCGAGCGCTGAGGTAGCGCTCGATCGATTGGCCATTCAGGAAGTGCTAGCGCACCACAGCCGAGGTGTTGACCGCGCCGACGAAACCACGTTGAAGGCGTGCTACTGGCCGGATGCGACAGTGGCCTACGGCGGTTTCAACGGTAACGCGCACGAGTTCTGCGCGGTGCTGCCCGCCAGCATCAAGCGCTACACCGCCACTCAGCACACCATCACCAACATCTGTGCGCGTATCGACGGTGATACGGCTGCGGTGGAAACCTACGTTACGGCCTACCATTTCCAGGTGGGCGAGTCGGAAATGACCTACCTCGGCCGCTACCTCGACCGCTTTGCCCGCCGTGATGGCGTCTGGAAGATTCAGCACCGGCAAGTGGTGATGGACTGGAACCAGAACGCGCCCACCACCGCCGTGATGAGTGGCCCGCCGTTTGACGGGTTGGCGCGCGGAGCGCGGTTTCCCGAAGACCCGTTGTACGACATGTTGTAACGCGTGCGGGAGGTCTATCTTCGCGACGATCTGGCCGATGCGTGGGCCGGGCGTGATCCGTTTGATGCCGCCTTTGCGCTGCGCGGCGTGCTCGCGCGCGATGTAGCATCGCGGCAGACGCTGCAGACCGAGATCGCCGGCAAGCGCTACTACGTTAAACGCCACGATGGCGTTGGTTGGGCTGAGATCCTGAAGAACTGGCTCACCGGGAAGCGCCCGGTACTCGGTGCGGAGAACGAATATCGCGCGGCCCTGGCGCTGACCGCCGCGGGTGTCGACACGTTACCTGTGGCCGGTTTCGGCCAGCGCGGCAGCAATCCCGCTGCCTTGCGGTCGTTTCTGGTCACCGATGATCTCTCGCCTGCACGAAGCCTGGAAGACATCTGCCTGCACTGGCCGGAGCAGCCGCCACCCGTTGTCGCCAAGCGTGCGCTGATCCGCCGGGTAGCGCAGATGGCAGCCGGGATGCATGCGCTGGGCATCAACCACCGGGATTTCTACATTTGCCACTTTCTGTTGCGCGGCTCTCATGGGGATGAGGCGGATCTGGTTTGCGGACCGCTGCACCTCATCGACCTGCACCGTGCACAGATTCGTTCCTCGGTGCCGCACCGTTGGCTGGTGAAAGATCTCGGGGGCCTGTTCTTTTCCGCCTTCGACATCGGGCTGACGCGGCGTGATGTTTTGCGTTTCGTTAGCGCGTACTTTGATGTGCCGCTGCGTCAGGCGCTGAGAGAACAAGCGACGTTGCTGGTTGCATGTGACAAGCGCGCAAAAGCACTGTATGAGAAAGCGATGAAACGCCGGCAACTGCCACGCCAGGTGGCGGGGCTGCCTTGCGAGCGAAGCCGGTTCAGCTGAAGCGGAGCCGCGCGGTGCCGAACAGCCGCGTCTCGGCGGCATCATTCTTAATGGTCAGATCCAGCTCCACGACGTCCTCATCGATATCGGTGACCACTGCCGATA
>JAUILW010000104.1 GCA_030432795.1 Gammaproteobacteria bacterium | reverse complement strand
TTCACCTCGGTGCGCTCGATCGCGCGCTTGTCCTCCACCGGCAATGCAAAAAAGCGGTGCATGGCACCCATCAGCGTATCGAGCACGCCATGCGCCACGCCGTGGCCAACGATGTGAAAACAGCCCCACGTTCGGCAGGCAGCATCCAGTTCCGGGTACCACCCGTCATCCTGAAAACCTTGTACGTCGATCACCGGAATGCGCACCGGCTCCCCCCTACTCACTCGTTGGCAGCACGCGGCTGACTTTAATGCGCCGAAGGCTGAAACTCGATTCCACATTCTGCACGCCCGGATAGCTGAGAATGCGCTTCATGACGATGTCCGAGAAATGGTCGATGCTGCACGCCACCACTTTCATCAGGTAGTCGTGCGCACCGCTCATGGCGTGGCATTCGATGATATGGGGTTCGGCGGCAACTGCCGCGTGAAACGCCTGGGTCTTTTCATCCGGCTGCTTTTCCATAGTCACCAGCACGAAGGCGGTGACATCGAGCCCTAACAGCCGCTGATCCACGTCAGCGCTGTAACCACGAATGACACCCATTTCCTCCAGACGCTTGACGCGGCGAAACGTCGGCGACTCCGACAGACCGATGCGGTGAGCGAGCTCCGCATTCGTCAGGCGGCCGTCTTCCTGCAGGGCAGCAAGAATTTCGCGCTCGGCTCGTTCGAATTGGGCGTCGGACATGAAACATCACCGGTTTGTGCCTTTGAGCTGATTGTAACCGGCCATCGCAGCACCCGCCGAATGGCCGGTGCCTTGGATCATGCGCAGGTTAAGCTCTACCGACAGCGCTTCTTCGACCCTGGCCCTCGTGTGACACCAGCCTGCCGGGCACTACGAAGGTAGCCAGCGGCATGAGGCATGCAGCCATCGATCTACGTTCGCATACGAGGAATTGGCAGCAAAACACCGAGCTGCGATCATGTCCGCGTCCATACGCAGGAAGAAGCTCCAATGCCTGATATCGCGACCTGCAGCTGCGGCGACCTCAGCGTCACCGTAACCACGGACCCTTACGCGGTTGTCGCGTGCAGCTGCCATGCCTGCCAACGACGCAGCGGCTCGCCCATCGGCGTCGGCGCCTACTTCGACCGGGCTACCGTAACAATCAACGGAAAAGCCTCTTGTTTCGAACGTCAGGTAGAAGATCGTAGTTTTCGAAGCTACTTCTGCGCCGCCTGCGGGACAACGCTCTACTGGATATCCGATCTGCACACAGATGGGGTCGGCGTCGCCGTAGGCTGCTTTGAAGATTCGAGCCGGTATCCACCGCAGCGTTCGGTGTGGGAGCGTTCCAAAGTGCCCTGGCTCAAACTGGAGCAGGACGTAGAAGGATTCGAGACGAGCAGAAAGGCGGGAAGAACGCGCTGAAAGCACGGGCGTGGTCGCTATACTGTCGCCTCAACGGACCAAAGTTACGGAGATGCGATCATGGCAGAGGCGACCCAAAGCAAGTCTGTGAACTTCTTTCTCGATGGCAATTTTGCACCGGTATCGGTCGAGCGCGATGCCAATGACCTGCCAGTGAACGGCCAGATTCCAGCCGACCTTGCTGGCCACTTTCTGCGCATCGGCCCAAACCCGGCACACATCTTCAGTGAAGCGGCGTACCACACGTTTGACGGCGACGGCATGGTGCACGCCATCCGCTTCGCCAACGGCCAGACCAGCTATCGCAACCGGTTCGTGCAAACGGAAGGATTCAAGCTCGAGCAGGAGCGCGGCGATTGGGTGTACAAGGGCATGAATTCCATGATGGACCCGACACCGTCGCGCGTTCCCGAGGGCGCTTCGAGCAGCAAGAACCTGGCGAACACCGCGTTCGCCTACCACAACAATACGCTCTACGCGCTACACGAACCGTCTCAACCCACGATCATAAGCCTGCCCGACCTCGAGACCGTGGGCGCTACCGACTTTCGCGGGAAGCTCAAACACCCCTTCACAGCACACCCGAAAATAGACCAGAAGACCGGCGAGATGATGACGTTCGGCTACGCCTTCCAGGCGCCGTATGTGTCTTACTCCGTAATCAACGCTGACGGTGATCTTGTACACACCACGCCGATAACCATTCCGAAGCCAGTGTTCATGCACGATTTCGCGGCAACCAGTAAATACTCCCTCTTCCTCGATTTTCCGATAACGCTCGACATCGAGCGGGCAATAGCCGGTGGCCCGCCCATCGACTTCGAGGAAGCCCACGGTGCACGCATCGGTGTCATGCCGCGCTACGGTACTGATGCCGACGTTCGGTGGTTCGATGTCAAACCAGGTGTGGTGGTGCATACCGCGAATGCTTGGGACGAGGGTGATGAGGTCGTGCTGCAGGCTTCGCGCTCCAAAACAGCAGACATCATCGGCGCAGGACTCAACGCGGGCGACAAACTTCCAGACACACAGGGGCAACTCTATGAGTGGCGTATAAACCTAGTGACCGGCGAGGTAGCCGAACGCGCCCTCAGCGACCTG
Organism: Gammaproteobacteria bacterium; assembly: GCA_030432795.1. Classification (GTDB taxonomy): domain Bacteria; phylum Pseudomonadota; class Gammaproteobacteria; order Pseudomonadales; family Azotimanducaceae; genus SYFY01. Next base: position 6,632 of record JAUILW010000104.1, on the reverse strand, counting down.
CGCTGTGACTTTACACGCGTGAACGACCTGTACGCGTGCCACAAAACTCGCTACGTGTATGGTGGCATCTTCAATCCAAGCCGCCCATTCACCTTCGACGGTGTCATGAAACACGACAGCGATCAGGGTTGCGACGACACGTACTACTACGGGTCAAGGCGTCACGGCGGTGAGGCGGTTTTTGCCCCGCGGATCGGAGCGACAGCTGAAGACGACGGTTACCTGATCACTTTCGTGCACGATGAAAACACCGACCAGAGCGAGTGCATCGTCATCGATGCGCAGAACGTGAGCGACGGTCCAGTAGCCACGATTTTGATGCCATATCGTGTGCCATACGGCTTTCACGCTGGTTGGGTAGCGGGTGGTTGAGCCGCCAGGAAGAGAGGCAGAAGCTTGGGTATAGGCTTTGAGCAGCACGCTGAACACTTCGGGCTGCTCAATAGACCGAAAGCGGCCGCCTTCCGCGCCAGTAACGAAAAGTACCGGGTAGAACCGCGCCATTGTGGTCCGCGGGGTAGAGCAGCGCCTTGGGCCCTCACGCCCTAGCTTCAAAGCCAGATACACCGTGAGCAACCAACTCTTCCTGTGCATAGCACATAGGCGGGTTGCTTTTTCCTATCGCGCTACTGGTCGTCTGAGCGAAACACTCGAATCGGCTTCCAGAAGTAGCCGATCGCCGCGGTCGCAGCTGCTGCCAGCAGGGCACCCAACAACATGGAGTTCGCCGCGCCAAGTACGCCCGCCCAGAAGCCGACCCAGATGGTGCCGAGATTGTTGGCCGAGTTAGCCGCCAGATACATCAGCGATAGCGCCCGACCGCGCATGTGGTCTGGCGTGGTCAAGACTACCGTCGTGTGCCTGACCGCCACCGTCACCGCGTCAGCGGCGCCGAGCAGCGCGATCATTGCCAGGCCAAACCAAAGCGTGGTTGCGGCACCGAAGCCGAACAGAAAAAGTGCGTACGCAAGCGATGCATACAGCACGAGCATGCCCTTGGCGCGGTAGCCAACGAACAGCAGCGCTGCGAACGATCCCACCACTGCCCCCATGGAGTTTGCGGCACCGAGATAGCCCGATACGGCGGCACCACCAGCGAAAAGGCCCAGGGCAAGCACAGGCAGGATGTCGCGGTAGAAGGAAACAACCGTTATGCCGATGTCGAGCAGAAAAAGGCCCGGAAGAATCTTGTGACGCGCCACGTAGCTCAGGCCGTTCTTTGTCTGCTGCCACGTAGATTCATGGCCATCTTCGGTTTGACCATCAGCGCGCCCGGCGACCCGCAGCAGGCCCGGCACGAGAGCAGCACATAGGAACAGAGAACCTGCAGCGGCGAGCACCGCACCGAGGCCCGCGGTGGCGGCAATCGCCGCGAACACCAGCGGCCCGACAATGGCGGCGATGTTCTGAGACGCCGTTTCAATGGACGCAGCGGGTAGCAGGAGGCGCCTTGGCACCACTACCGGCACGAGCGCGCTGCGTGCGGGGGATGCCACAACGGCGGACATCGCGGTCAGCGCGACGCCGGCATACACCCACAATGGCGTCAGCTCTCCCATGTAGAACAAGCCGCCGAGCGCCATCAGCGCCAGCGCCGTGACGGTGTTACTGAGCTGGAGCAGCTTTTTCCGGTCGATCCGGTCGGCCAGCGTACCGCCCCACAGGAGTGACGGAAACTGCACAATGAGCTGCACGAATCCGATGGCACCGACCTGCCAGGCGGAACCGGTGTGGTCCAACAACCACTGCGCCGTGCCGAGAATACGCAGCCACGAGCCGATGCTGCCGGCCATCATGACGACCCACAGCAGCGAGTAGTCGCGATAGCGAAACACGGAAATCGCGCTGCGACTTCCTTCGGAGGTTGGGTTGGTATCGTCGGCCACGGCGCACATTATCACGACAGCCAGCCCCACTGGCATCGCCACCCAGGGACGCGCCTTGTGCCATACTGCCGCCAACATTCACCGAGGCCGACGACCGTCGGTCAGGGCAGCCGCGGATCAGAACTCGATACAGGACCTATGAATTCGGCGACAGTGACATCCACGTAAGAACGCTACGCAATAGCCAGGAGTTCGATGATCCAGACGGCGAAGCCGAACGGCTCGGCATATCTTCGGCCAACTGGTCGCTGTTCGGCGTGGTGTGGGATTCGGGTGAAGTGCTCGCACGGCTGATGTTCAGTAGAACGTTCTCCGGGGAGCGTATTCTTGAAATCGGGTGCGGCATTGGCCTGGCAAGCCTCGTTCTATCGATGCGAGAGCAGAACATCTCCGCAGCGGACCAACACCCCGAGGCATCACAGTTTCTGCGGTACAACACAGGCCTCAACGAGCTGCCCACGATCCCCTTCGAGCGGTGCAGCTGGGAGCAGTCGGCGTCGCCGCTGGGCCGCTTCGACCTGATCATCGGCAGCGATCTGCTGTATGAGCGATCCAACCTTCGTGCGCTCACGAGCTTTATCGATCGACACGCTCACGAGTGCTGCGAGGTACTGATTGTCGACCCGAACCGTGGGTTGAGAGCACCCTTTTCACGAATGATGGAGGGTGCGGGATTCACCACACGAGACTACGAAATGGTGGTCGATCCCGCCCGTCCTGAGTACAAGGGCTCCATTCTCACTTACGATCGCGGCACGCTGAGTTAGCAGAATAACCCGGCCGCGCAGAATCCTGAGACAGTACGCGCCCTAGGATCCTCCCAAACTGGCCTTCAACCCAAGGCTGTATGACAACCCTGCGTCGTAGCGCTCGTACAGGCGTCCGCCCTGACGCCATTCCACATCGTCGTCGAGGATGTTCTTCACCTTGAGCTCGGCTTCCAGATCCTGACCGAACAGACGGAAGCTATACCGCAGCAACAGATCCAACTGACCGCGCGCATCCTCGATGATGTCCGGTGCGTTCTCCGCGCCCGTCAGCACAATGCGCTCGCCGGTATAGTTGTAAGCGAGCGACCCTTCGAGGCCGAGATCGTAGTTGGCGTAGCGCAGCACCAGATTTCCAAGGATGTCTGACTGACCCGTCATCTCCCGCTTGTTGCGGAACAGCTGGGCGATCTGTCGGTTGCCAGTGACCGGCACGTTTACCGCCGTCTCGCCGGCACCCAGCAGCGTCACCTCGGAGTCGATGAAAGACACATTGGCGTTCAACGTGAAGTAATCCCAATGCTCGCCCCAGCCGAACCACTGATCGAACGTGAGGTCTTTGGTGACTTCGATCTCCACCCCTTCGAGTTCGGCTTCCTCGCCGTTGAACCAGGTGAAGATGTCGTTCTGCGCCTGCACCTTGCCGATCTCGATCGGATCGTCGAATTCCTTCCTGAACACCCCCACCGACACGCTGTCGGCCGCGCCGAAGTACCACTCCCAGCGCAGGTCCAGGTTGTCCAACGTCGCCGGCTTCAGAAACACGTTGCCGCGGTAGAGGTTCGAGTCTTCCGGGTTGCGAATCGTGGTACCGGTGATCTCCAGCAGGCTTGGCCGGTTGACAGTTTCCGAGTACGCGAGCCGCAGCTGCATGTCATTGATGAACTCGAACGTGAGTGAGGCGCTCGGCAGCGTGTCCGAGTAATCCTGTTCCACGCTGTTGACCGTGCCCTGCAGCGTGTTGCCGCCCCAGGCATCGGCGGACAGCGTCGTGTCCTCCTCGCGCACACCGACTGCCGCACGGATACGCGGGGTGATCTGCGCATCCACACCCACATAGTAGGAAGTGGTGTCTTCACCGGACTCCGCAAACGGAAAGATGCCCGAGGCGTTGGCCGCACCGGCAGAGAAATCACGTACGTCCAGGTAACCCAACCCCCAGTTGGTGTTGCCGAACAACTGCTGCGGAGTCATCAATGCGATGTAGCTCGGTGCTGACGAGGTGAGGTCGAAGCGGAACAACCGCTCATCGCTCTCTCGCAAGCGCTCATAGTCCGACCAGCCGAACTTCACGTTGATGTCCGCGTCACCGATGAGCAGGGGCAGTTCCGCGTCAAAACCGTACTCTTCGATCTCATCGCGCAGCTTGGCGAAGCTGCGGTCGGGCGCCTGGAATACCTCACGCAGATCCCCCGCAGCCTGACGGTTGGGGGTGACGATCTCTTCCAGCCCCTGATTGTTGCGCGCGTAGGTGTAGGTGCGGGTATCCGGCGCATCCCGCGACGCCGAGCCGTCGGCATAGCGCCAGGCCAGACGCGCACCGTTGATGCTGCCGAAGTTGAAGAAGTGCTCGCCCTTGAGCTGTGTGGAGCGGATCTCATTCTCCGTCCACTGGAAACGATAGCTCACCACTTCCGTTCCGGAGGTCACGTCGTCTTCGCTCGACAGGCCGCGAAACTGCTGCGTCTCATCATCCGACTGCCGGAGCAGGATATGCGACAGCGACACAGAGTGGTCGTTGTTGAAATCTACGCCAAAGTTGAAGAACGTACTCGTGTTCACCGTCTGGCGGGTGGTGAACTGTCGGTAGTCCACCGTCTGCGTGCTGGCGCCACCCACACCGGTGAATTCGTAGCGGCGAAAGTCCTTGTCCCGGTTCTGCCAGTCGTTGCCGTACTTGCCTGCAGCCAGAAAGCCGATGGACATGCCGTTGTCGAGGTCGTAACGCAAACCAAGTTCGGCATCACCGGTGTAGTTCGGCTTCACATCCTTCTCATACAGATGCCAGAAGTTGTAGAAGCTGGCGCCCAGCGCTCGATCATCGGGAAAGCCGGTGCTCTCGAACTGCTCGCTGGTGAGGGCACGGATGTTGTCGGGGATGTTCCGCGTACCGTCGTCGTAGCCCCAGTTGTCGTCACGGCCGCCGTGGTAGAACAGACCATCACCACCCGTGGACTCTGAATTGCCGCCCACCTGGGCTTTGACCGACAGATAGTTTTCTTCAGGGGTGGATTTCGTGCGGATCATGACCACGCCACCACTGAAATCTCCCGGATAGTCGGGCGAGAATGTCTTCTGCACCAGGAGATTGCGCACGATACTGTTAGGCACGATGTCGAGTGGCACCGTTTTCTGAAACGGTACCGGCGAGGAGATACGCACGCCGTCGAGCAGCGTCGATGAGTAGCGCTCGCCCAGGCCGCGCACATAAACGTACTTACCACCCACCAGGCTCAAGCCCGTTACCCGCTGCAGCGCGTCGCCCACGCTGGTATCCGCCAGCAGCGACAGCGCTTCCTGATCGAGCACGTTGGAGACCTCGGACGTCGTACGTTTCTCATCGGGCACAAACTGCCCGAGCACCACCACTTCTTCCATGACGTTGGGAGGTGCGATGGCGATCTGATTGCCACCGGATGCCTCTTCCGCCATCACCATTGCTCCGCCGCTTCCCCAGGCTGCGGCGAGCAGAACACTCATTGTCTTTATACGTTTCATGCAGTCACCTGTTAGCACTGAAAACACGGCTTCCGCCAGGAAGTTACTGCTTTCCTGGCGGAGCCGTGCGTAGCGATCGACCCTGACTTGTCTGTTACTCCAGGCCGACCGTCCAACCATCACCCCAGTTCGCCACGTCCGAACCCACAACAGTGTCGCCGGCCGCGTCGAACATCGACGGCAGGGCCACCGGGGTCGGCGTCGAGCCGTCCTGTGTGACGTTGGTGGAACCATCGAGGAACGCCTGAACAGCAGCCACGTCATCACCCAGATTGACCGTCGGGCAATCGAGGCCTACGCCTGAGAACACGATGCGTGTGTCGAGCAGGTTGAGTGACTCTCCCTGAATCCGCACGCAGCTGTCTGAACCCGTCACGTTGGAATTGAACAGGTGCAGACCGGTACCACGACGCAAGCGCATCGCGTTCTCCGTCGCGCTGCCGACGATGGTCATGTTGGCGATGAACGGCTCGGAGATCGGCGTCGCCTGCTCGTCACCTTCGCGGTTGTCCGCTTCGATCGCGTTGTCACCCACGGCGGTGGACTGAACGATGTGCAGCCATTGGATGTTGCCCACCCAGCCGTCCGTCCAGTCGAGGCTGTCGTCAGCATTGCCCACGAGCACTACGTGCGAGGCATTCACCGTACCGCCGAAGAACTCGATACCGTCATCGAGGTTGTTGTAGACCTGCACGTAATCCACCTCGGTACCGGAACCCACGCCCTGGAATGCAATGCCGTTGAGCTGGTTTTCCGGGTCGACGTTGGAGCCTGCGAACTTCACGACCACATAGTTGAGACGGCCGCTGGAATCCGCCGGATCCGCGCCACCAAAGAGGCCGGAGTTGGCTTCGCCTTCCTTGGTGCAATCCACGGTGCCGCCGGTAGCACCCGCCGGACAGTCGTTAATCGGCGCGTTGCCATTGATCACGAGGCCACCCCACAGGCCCTGCGTGTTTGCAGGGTCCGCAATAGCGCCGTTCACATCATCCACCGCCGTGAGGGTGATCGGCGCGTTCGCCGTGCCGTTGGCAAGGATCTGTGAACCACGGGAGATGACCAGGAAGTCTTCCGGGTCGTCGCCGATGATCGTGGTGCCCGACTCGATGGTCAGCGTCGCGGTGTCGACGTTGTCGCCACCCACCGTCACGCGGCCATCCAGGATGTAGAAGTTGCTGCGCGTCAGCGTCAGGTCATCGGTAATCGTTCCTGATAGCTCACAGGTACGACGCCCGCCAACGGAGGTGATCTCCGTGGTGCC
>JAUILW010000103.1 GCA_030432795.1 Gammaproteobacteria bacterium | reverse complement strand
TCAGCGTAGGTGAGGCGCTCATCCTCGAACACCAGGTAGTCGTTGGCGGCAAAGGCGGCGGAGGCCAGCCACACATCGCGCAGGCTTGCGGGGGCATTCTTGTAGGTCTTGATGCGCACGCCCCGCACCTCGACCTCTGCGATTTCGAACTGCGCACCTGGGGCGGTGAGCTCCGCCCACGTAGCCTTGTACAACGCGTAGATATCGGCCACCGAAACCTCCCAGAACGGTGTGAGTGAAGGGCGGGGACTTTACCGACCGTACTCACAAAAGTCAGCCTCGGCCCGTAGCCTACGTCCTGAAGGGGCAACGGCGCTCCTGCCCGCGGGGGCGGTTCGCACGCGTCTGGTCGGCTCGATGCGGCACCATCGTATAGAAGATTCGGCGGAGCTTGCGCATGACCCAAACCCTCATTCTGTTCGTGATCGTGTCTCTATCAGCGACGCCCGTGCCGGTTGCGGGGGCTTGCCTGTGTGCAGACGGTCCGGTGCCAACAACCCTTCTGTACAGAAAATGCTCAGTTGGTGTATGGGCCAGGCTGCCGCGACAGCTGCCGGACTGTGCTAGCCTGCCGGGCCTTGCGACCATGTGATTGCCAGTGACCTGTCGATTGGCCGTTATCGTTCCGGTACTCAATGACCGCGAGGCGCTGGAGCGCCTGCTGCCGCGGCTGGATGACTCGTCCATCGAACTGATTGTGGTAGACGGCGGCAGCGTCGATGGCAGCGCACAGGTTGCACGCGCAGCGGGGGCTCGCGTGCTCTGCAGCGAGGCCGGGCGTGGTATGCAGCTGGCGGCCGGCGTGCAGGCGTGCACGGTGGATCGAGTGTGGCTCGTGCACGCAGACTCAGCCTTTGCCGACGATGCGCCTGCTGCTGTTGCAGCGGCACCTGCAGGCTGGGGCCGATTGCAGTTGGCTTTCGATGATGAGGGGCTGGCGATGCGGATAGTCGCCTGGTTCATGCATTGGCGCAGCCGCCTGACAGGCATCTGCACCGGCGACCAGGGCATCTGGGTCGACCGTTCGTTGCTCGAGGCCGTGGGCGGCGTGCCGGTGCTGCCGCTGATGGAGGACGTGGAACTCTCCAAGCGTCTCAAACGCCTGGCGCGGCCACAGGTGCTGCGGGCGCACATCGTCACCTCCGCTCGGCGCTGGCGGCAGCATGGCGTGGCACGCACAGTGATCAACATGTGGTGGTTGCGCCTGCGCTACTACTTTGGCGTATCTGCTACCCAACTGGCCAAGGAGTACCGGCAACGATGACTGGGACTTGCCTGAAATGACGCAACTTTCGCCCGTTGTGATGCTGTTCGCCAGAGCGCCTCTGCTGGGTGCGGTGAAGCGCCGCCTGGCGGTGGATGTTGGTGATGACCGAGCGCTGCAGGCCCACCAGACGTTGGTGGAACACGCGCTCGCCCAACTGGATCCTCTACAAACCATGGGTTGCGTGCGGGAGCTGTGGGTTACCGGCCATCTGGATCTGCCAATCGTCCGATCCTGGGCGCGCGGCTGGCAGGCGCGGATGCGCGAACAGGTGGGTGTAGATCTGGGTGCCAGCATGCGGCACGCCTTGCACACCCATGTGCGCATGGACCGGCGTGCTGTGCTGGTGGGTTCGGATGTGCCGGTGGTGGATGCGGAGTTTGCCTGGCAGGCGCTCGACGCCCTGCGCCGCACGGATGTGGTGCTGGCGCCATCCGAAGATGGTGGCTTCGGCTTGGTGGGCGCCAGTCGCCTGGTGCCGCGGTTGTTCGATGGGGTGGCGTGGGGCACCGGGCGGGTGCTCGAGCAGACCCTGGCGCAGGCTGAAACCTTTGGATACACCGTCACGTTGCTTGAGCCGGTGTGGGATGTGGACACACTTGCAGATTGGCAGCGATTCGAGGCGCAGTTCCGCGCTCGACCGTGACCTGGTTCCAGTCGCTGCTCGCCACGGTTCATACACTGGAGCGCACCCGAACCGCTCCTTGCCTTTACGATGCAGCCGGCCGTCGATTACTACGAAATTCTTCATGTGCACCCCGAAGCACCGCTGGAGATCATCAAAGCGAGCTACCGCACCTTGATGCAGCGGCTGCGCGCGCACCCTGACCTCGGCGGCGACGCAGCAAAAGCAGCGGTCATCAACGAGGCCTACGAAACGTTGCGCGACGGGCAGCGGCGTGAGGCCTACGACATACAGCGACAACGAGCGGTACCGGCGTCGGCCCGGCCTGCTGCAAAGCCGGTTACCGGAACCTGCCCGTACTGCGCAGAACGGGCGACGCGGGAAGCCGACTGTCGACGTTGTGGCGCACCGCTGACGCCGCTGCACCGGGATGATGCGGCACGCGGTGCACGTACCCTCCTGCGTATGCCGCGGCGTCAGGCATTGCGCCTGCAGCATGGTTGGCCGTCGCAAAGCGCATCTGCCCATACCCGCGACATCTCTACCCAGGGCATGTTGATCGAAACCCGCGAACCGCTCGTTCCGGGGCAGATGCTGCTGTTGGAGTGCGAAGCCTGCCGGGCGATTGCCAGGGTCGTGCACCGTCGCGAGGAAGGCGGGCTATGCGTCGCCGGCCTCGAGTTTGTCACGGTTACCTTCGCCCGTGCTCGCGGCACGTTTGTATCCGCCACTGCCTGAATGCGCTGAGCGCTTCATCTTCCGTAACCGGCAGCGTTAACATCACCGCTCTAAAACGGTGGATGGACGCATGGCAGGAGCGCTGGAAGGCATCACGGTCATCGACGTAGGGCAGCTCGTGCAGGGGCCGCAGGCGGCAGCGCTGCTCGCGGACATGGGCGCTGAGGTGATCAAGGTTGAACTTCCCGGCGTTGGCGATCTGTCGCGCTGGATTTTCCTTTCGGAAACCGATCGACGCAGCGCCTACTGGGAAGGCTGTAACCGCGGCAAGAAGGCGGTCACCATCGACCTGCGCACGCCGGACGGCGCGAAGATCTTCAAGCGCCTCGTGGGTGAAGCCGACGTGCTGGTGAGCAACTTCAAGAACGGCACGCTCGATGACTGGGGGCTTGGCTACGATGTGCTCAGGCGTCTCAATCCGGGTCTCGTGTGGGCCGCCGGCAGCGCCTTCGGCCCGCGCGGGCCAGACGCCGATCGCGAGGGGGCCGACCTTGCTGGTCAGTGCGCTGGTGGGCTCGTCAGCACCATCGGTGCGGATGGTAGCGCGCCGTCGCCGGTGGGTGTAACCATCGCCGACCACATCTCCTCTCAGCACCTGGCGTCGGGCATTCTGGCAGCGCTCGTGAGCCGTGCGCGCACCGGGGAAGGGCAGAAAGTGGAGGTGTCGCTGCTCGGCGGACAGATCTGGGCTCAGGCCTCCGAGTTTACCCACTACCTGATGAGTGGCGAGGTGCCCGGCCGTGCCAACCTCGGCCATCCGTTGCTGCGGGGTGTGTATGGCATCTTTGAAACCGCCGATGGCTGGATCGGCATCATCGGGGTGCCGCCGTCGGCGCGCGATGCATTCTTCATCGCCCTGGATCATCCGGAGCTCGCCCTCGACCCCCGCTATCAGGGGCTGCTTGCCAGCCGCGACGACATGCGTGAACTGCACGTGGCACTCGGGCCGGTGTTTCGCACCCGCACCACGCAAGCCTGGTGCGAGGCGTTGCGCGCCATGGGGGTGCGATACGCGCCGGTGCACGACTACGCGCAGGCCGCGGCGGACGAGGGGGTCTGGGCCAACGGCTACCTGCAGGAAGTCGCGGGCGCGAACGGCGAGCCGCTGCGGGTTGTGGGCACACCGATCAGCATGAGCGGCACCCCTATCCGACCCGCGGCGGAAGCACCGGCACTTGGTGCGCACACCGATGAGGTGCTCAGCGCCCTCGGCTACAGCGCCGAGGAACTGGCGGGTTTCCGACGCGATGGCGTGATATGAGCCAGCGGTGGCTCGCGGCAGCCGGCGCCCCATGACCCCGCCAAATACCGCTACGGGCATTTTCCGCGCCGCCGCCGCCTTGGCGGATGATATTCGCGAACGGCGTCTGGCTGACGAGTTCGACCAGCTTCGCCGCTTGCCGGTGGACGTGGTGGAGCGCTTGCGTGCAGCGGGCGTTTTCCGCATGAACATGCCTGCACACTGGGGCGGTCCGGAGCTCACCTCCATGGATCAGGTGCGCGTGATAGAAACGCTGGCCCAGGCAGATGCCTCGGTGGCCTGGTGCAGCTTCATCTGGTGCGACTCGGGTATCTACTCCGGTTATCTGGACGACGGCGTGGCGAGGGCCTTGTACCCGCGCCTCGACATGGCGCAGTCGGGCTGGATCTATCCCGTCGGCCGGGCTGAGCGCATCGACGGCGGGTACCGCCTGAGCGGGCGTTGGATGTTCGGCTCCGGGGTGAATCACTGCGACATGCTGGCGGCGGGATGTACGGTGTTTGAAAACGGCGCACCGGCGGTGGGCGCCAACGGCCGCAGCGAGTGGCGCATCCTGTTGGCGCCGCCGTCGGCCTTCGACGTCGAGGACACCTGGTACACCACCGGTCTGCGCGGCACCGGCAGCCATCACTACCGCGTGGAGAATCTGTTCGTGCCCGCGGAACACGCGTTCTCGTTTGCCGAGCCGAAACGCGACGGGGCATTGTGGGCACGGCCGGATACCCTGGTGCGCAAGATGAGCGGTGTGCCCCTGGGCCTGGCGCGAGACGCGATCGACCGCGCCATCAACGTGCTCGAAAGCAAAACCGATCGCAGGACCGGTAACGCGTACGCCGCAAAGACAGAGATTCAGCGCGCCGTGGCGCTTGCCGAAACGCGTTGGGCGTCGGCGCGCGCCTACGTATACGCGTCGCTGGAGGCGCAGTGGGCGAAACTTGAAAAGTGCGAGCCGCTCACCGACCGCGAACGGGCAGATCCCATCCTTGCGCGCTATAACGCCTTTCAGATGGCGCGGGAGGTGGCGCAGCTCATGTACGACACGATTGGTGGCGAGTCTGTGTACGCTACCAATCCGTTCGATCGCCATGTGCGCGACGCCATGACCATGTGTCAGCATATCGTCAGCCAGGCGAAAGCGATCGAGCCGGTGGGTTCCATGCTGCTGGGTAACGATGTGTCGGACGAATTGTTTCTTTAAAGTCTCATAGGGGGAGAATCAACGGTGAATACCGCAGCAGAGTGGATCGACCTGTCTGGCAAGGTGGCGCACGTTACGGGCGGCGCCAAAGGCATCGGCCGCGGCATCTGTCGGGCGCTGGCCATGGCGGGTGCCAAGGTGATGGTCAGTGACGTCAATCTGGCCGGCGCGCAGGAGACCGCCGACGAGGTGGCGGGAGACGCCATGGCGCTCGACGTCACCGACCGGGAGGCGGTGGATCGGGCCATGCAGGAGACCGTGGATCGGCTCGGCTCGCTGGACATTCTGGTGAACAACGCCGGCGTTTACATCGGTTTCGGCGGGCCGGTGCGCGATATCACCGACGACATGTGGAGAACGCTGTGGTCGGTGAACGTGGACGGTGTGTTCTATTGTTGTCGTGCTGCCGCGCGACACATGATCGATGCCGGCACCCGCGGGCGCATCATCAACGTCTCCTCCACGCAGGCGGTCAGCCCCGGCGTGGGCGTCACGTACGACGGTTCCAAAGCGGCGGTGGCGCAGATCACCAAGGCGCTGGCGCTGGAGCTTGCGCCGCACGGCATCAACGTCAACGCGCTGGCGCCGGGTCCCACCTGGGTACAGGAAGGCGAACCGCCGCCGACGAACACACAGGCGCCTGCACGCAGCGGCGAACCGCTGGCGGATACGGTGGCGGACCGCATCTACCGGCTGCCGGCGGGGCATTGGGGCGATCCGATGGAGCAGGGCAAAGCGGTGGTGTTTCTGGCCTCGGAGATGTCGAGTTTTGTCACCGGCATCTACCTGCCGGTGGACGGTGGCTGGCTGACGTTATAGCCGGGTCGTCGAACTCGTCGAGAGTGGCGCCGCGCTTCAGGTTCAATCAGCCTGCTGACGGAGCAGCTCAGCCAGCGGCTCGCCATCTTCGTAGCGGGCAAGCAGCGTTTCGGGGTCAAACTCCACGCCGATGGGGTTGCGCGCGAAAGCATCGCTGCGTATGTAGGCGTTGAGCTCGTCGCTGGTGTGGAAGTTCTCTACCTGGAACTCCACCCGGTTGCCGTCCGGGTCTTCGTAGTACAGCGAGGTCGTCAGGCCATGATTGATCGGCCAGACCGGCAGAATGTCGTGAGCTTTAAGACGCTTGTACTGGCCGAGCAGGGCGCCTAGATCGGCGAGGGTGTATGCCACGTGGTCGAGCCCCGGCAGGCGTTTGTCCACCGGCTGGCCGTCGCAATCGATCTGCACCAGCGCCAATCGATGGTGCTCATCGTCATAAGTCAGAAATGTGAGCGCAGGGTTCTGATGCACGATCTCCATGCCGAGCACGGTTTCGTACCATTGCACCGACGCTGCCATGTCCCGCGACCGCAGTACGTAGTGCGCGAATCGTGTGGGAACGACCCTATCCGTGGTGACGGCTCTTCTCATCTCGGCTCTCCCGTGGCTGCTAGCATCATCCGCCAGTTTTGGGGATAGTCACAAGCTCATCAGTTAGCGGAGGTCGGGGTGTACAAGGCACACTTTTTTCTCGCGGCATCGGGTGATCCGTTTGCTGTTCAGGGCAGCGAGGCGGAAGCGCTCGTGCGCCAGCTGGCTCCCGAGGTGACAGGCTACGTGCAGTCTCGGGCAGGCAGCGAGCAGCTCGGTGACGACATCGCCTATCAGGGTGTGGCGGAGTGCTGGTTCGGCAGCGATGTGGCAGCACTCTGGGCTGGTGCGGCCATGCGCGACTGTGCGTTGTGGGCGCCCGGGGCGCAGGTGAAGGCTGTCGTCGTAGGCCGCGAACGCACGGTGCTGCGTACTGCCCGTTTCGCGCATGGGCGCGGGGTCAAGGGCGTGTTCCCCTTCCTGCGCCGGGCAGACTTCGAGGTGGCCGACTTTCAGCACTACTGGTGGCACCGGCACGGCCCGATCGCTGCGCGCACGGAAAGTGCGGATGGTTATCTGCAATGCCACCCGCTCCACGCAAGCTATGAGCAGCGCCTGGCGGGCTACGATGGGGTAACCGAACTTTTCTGGCCTGACTTCGCCGCAGCGAAAGCGGCCATGGCGTCAGATCAGATGACGGTGGAGCAGTCCACGGATGCCAAGAACTTCGTCGACACCGATAGCGTTGCGCTCTTCTTTGCAGAAGAAGAGGTGGTGATCGCGCCCTAGTCGCCCTTGAACTGTGCGTCGCGCTTCTGCAGAAACGCCGACACGCCCTCCTGAAAGTCGCGGCTGGCACCGGCGATGTCCTGCATCTGTGATTCCATCTGCAGCTGCTGCTCCAGGGAGTTCGACCAGGTGGACCAGTACAGCTTGCGGGTCAGCGCCAGGGAGCGGGGACCATTGGCCAGGCGCTGTGCGAGCTGCATGGCGCCATCCATCAACGCGTCGTTGTCGTCATAAAGGCGGTTCACCAGGCCCCAGCTTTCCGCCTTCTCAGCGCTGAGGCGCTCGGCCAGCAGCGAAAGCTCCACTGCACGCCCCCAGCCAGCCAGCCGGGGAATGAGGTAGGTCGAGCCGCCGTCCGGCACCAGGCCGATTCGGCTGAACGCCTGCAGGAAGAAGGCGTGCTTCGAGGCGCACACCAGATCGCCCATCAGCGCAAAGCTCATGCCAACGCCGGCAGCGGCGCCGTTGACGGCGGTTACCAGGGGTTTGTCCATGTCGCGCAGGCTCAGCAGCAGCGGATGGTAGGTGCTGCGCAACCCATAGCCGGCGCCGCCTTTACGTTGGCGGCCGGAGTCATCCTGCAGATTGGCGCCGGCGCAGAAACCGCGTCCTTCGCCGGTCAACAGTACGGCACGGGCGGGGCTCGCCTGGACCTCCAGGAGCGCATCGGCAAAGTCATCAAGCATCTGCGCGCCGATGGCGTTCATCACCTCCGGGTGGTTGAACTTGAGAACGGCGACGTTGCCTTCGAAATCCAGGCGCATGCGCGACATGTTGCTTCCCCCTGCTTTGCGATTGGTTTTACAGGTATGATTCTGGGCGAAAGCGCATAACGAATCCACGTTTCGAAAGGAGAGAGGTCCATGGCAGAAGCCCATGATTTCAGAGTGGTCGGCACCCGACCGGTGCGGCCGGATGGGGCGGACAAGGTCACGGGGCGGGCGCAGTACGGCGCCGACATGAATCTGCCCAACATGATCTACGGCAAGGTGCTGCGCAGCCCGCACGCCCACGCCCTGATCAGATCCATCGATGCCAGCAAGGCGTTGGCGATGGACGGGGTGTATGCGGTCATCACCGGCGATGACTTTCCGACGGTGGGCGGTGGCGCCCTGGGCGGCGAAGGCGGTGGCAGCATGGACGGCCTTGCGCAGAACATCATGGCGCGAGGCAAGGTGCGTTACCACGGCCACGCGGTAGCAGCGGTGGCGGCGAAATCCCTGTCCGTGGCGGATGCAGCACTCGCCGCCATCGAGGTGGAGTACGAAAAGCTCGACGTGGTGCTCGATGTGCTCAAGGCCATGGAGCCCGATGCGGTGCTCATCGATGAGAATTGCTTTACGTCCGGCCTGCCGGAGAAGCCCGAGAAGCCGAGCAACATCGCCGGCGTGATGACGCTGGCACGGGGCGATTTGGACGAGGGGTTCGCGCAGGCGGATGTGATCATCGAAAACGAGCACGTGCTGCCTATGGCGCACCAGGGTTATATCGAGCCGCACGCCTGCACAGCGTCAGTAAATGAGGAAGGCTTCGCCACCGTTTGGGCGAGCTCGCAGGGACACTTCGAGCTCCGCGGGCAGGTGGCGACGCTCACCGGCAAGGGTGTATCCCAGGTGAAGTTCGTACCTCTGGAGATCGGCGGCGGCTTCGGCGGCAAGACCAAGGTGTATCTGGAACCGCTGGCGGTGATGCTCTCCGAAAAGACCGGCCGGCCGGTGAAAATGATGATGACGCGGGAGGAAGTGTTCCGCGCTACCGGGCCTACGTCAGGCACCGTGGCCCGCGTGAAGGTCGGCGCCAAGAAAGACGGCACCATCACCGCGGCACAGCTGTGGCTTGCCATGGAAGCGGGCGGCTTCTCCGGCGCGCCGCACATGCCGGCCGCCATGGCGGTGT
>JAUILW010000102.1 GCA_030432795.1 Gammaproteobacteria bacterium | reverse complement strand
AACACGTTGCGACGCACGATACCTTCCTGGCCGGCGTATTGAATGCCGTTGCCACCAGATGAGCTGTACCACGTACCGCTGGTGTCAAATACGTTGCCCTCCACGAGGTTATGTCGGGTCTCGTCCAGGATCGCGCGATCCTCCGCAAACCGGCCATTACCGTGCCAGTTGGTCGTGGCTTCCTCGCAATCGAAGATTGAGCCGAGTTTCTGTTGCGGGTTGGTGAAACGGTTGCCGCGAATGACGTTGTAGCTGCCGCACTTGATCACCCAGACATCGTGTCCCGCCAACTCAAACGTGTTGCCGCTGACGAGGTTACGGTCGGAACGAATCAGCGCCAGGCTGTCCGTGCCACGCACGATACGGCTGTTGATTACCTTGTTGTTGGTACTCCACGCAAAGTACAGGCCACCGCGCTTGCTCTCGCTCGGATAGATGGCGGACGTATCAAAGTCACAGTCATCGATGACGTTATAGTGCGCATCCACGGCGCGCAAAAAACCTACGCTACCCCGCACTCGGATGCCCTCAACCACGTTGTAGCTGACACCATCCAGCCAGATCGGCCCATAGTCTTCGCCGTTGTCGATGGAGTTGACGTCACGCACCGTCACGGTCTCGCCGTCGTAAGCGAGAAAGCCGATATACGCGTCTGCCCGCCCGGAAGTCCTCAAGCGCAGAACCTCACGGTAATCGCCCCCACGGATCAGGTATGCCGCACCCGGCTGGGCATCCGCCTGCGCCGAGGCGAAGGACACAAACGCCGTGTCGCTGCCGCCACCGCATCGCCGCACGCCTGGGTCGTAGTCGCCGATGCAATCGCCACCGAGGCTGTTGTCGATGAACACCTGGCGGGTAAATCCATAGTCGCCGGATGGCGGCGGTGTTCCACCACCTGTCGTTCCACCACCTGTCGTTCCGCCGCCAGTCGTTCCTCCGCCCGTCGTTGCACCGCCTGTGGTTCCACCACCGGTAGTACCGCCGCCAGTGGTGCCACCTACCGGCGCCTCATCGCCGCCGGAACTACCACCACCACCGCCGCATGCGCTAAGCGCGAGGGTGCAGAAAACACCAGCCAACAACCTGGACCACATGGCAGACAAAGACCCCACTGGAAAGCACATCAGTCTATGTAACCCACACGGCGCAGGCTGTGCGGGGAACGTTGTGTGTGTATAGACATCGTATATTACGTCTAGTTTATTTACGGGATGACAATTTTCTAGCGCTCACCACCGAAGCGCGCTCTTTATAACCCAACGCTTTTAGCAGATGTCGATTGATTCCTTCCCGATCTAACTTTGGGGCGCGAGAATCAGCCTCGAACTCAGATTGGACCCAGGCCTTGCACCTCCATAGACGAACAGCCGCAGCCGATATCAGCGGGCTAAACCGCGACCTGGAGCCGCTCAGCGCTGCTGCTCGCGTGGAGTGGGCGCTGAAGCACCTGCCAGGGCCGCACGTTGTCAGCTCGTCTTTCGGCGCTCAAGCTGCGGTCATGCTGCACCTGGCAACCACAGCCAAGCCGGACATCGATGTAATCCTCATCGACACCGGCTACCTGTTCCCGGAAACCTATACCTTCGTGGAAAGACTCAAGCAGCGCCTCAACCTCAAGCTGCACACGTACCATCCAAAGCGCACCGCGGCTCAGCAGGAGGCTCTGGACGGACAGCGCTGGCTACAAGGGCACAGCGGCCTGGAGCGATACAACCAGGAGAACAAGGTGGAACCCATGCAACGGGCGCTCCACGAGCTGGACGCGCAAACCTGGCTGACCGGCATCCGGCGCAGCCAGGCCGACAGCCGTTCGTCCACACCATTCGTGCAGCACAATGGCAAACGTTACAAGGTTGCCCCCATCGCCGACTGGAGCGATCGCGACGTGCACCGCTACCTCACAAAGCACGACCTGCCGTACCACCCGCTCTGGCATGACGGATACATCTCGATTGGTGACGTGCACACGACCAGATCCGTGTTCGAAGTGGAGCACGAATCCCAGACGCGCTTCTTCGGTCTGAAGCGTGAGTGCGGCCTGCACGAAACAGCGATCTAGCGCAGTCCCGGCGAAGCCTAGCTCTTCTAACGACCCGCAGATCAGCAGCGCGTCAGAACCGCACGATCTCCGGCGCCTCCCCCGTCGTGCCCTTGGTGATGCCGGATACCCGGGAGTTACGTCCAGACGTGCGCGGGAAGTTGCGCGACAGTTGCGGCCCGGCGGCCATGAGCCCGCCGTCCACAACCAGCGCCTCGCCAGTGACGAACTCCGCATCGTCGCAGGCTAAAAACAATGCCGCTCCAGCAATGTGCTCACCGCGTCCGTAATCTGGCCAGGGCTGCGCTGTGCGAAAACGCTCGCGGGTTTCCTCCGCCCGGCCGCCCTCCGCGAGGGGGGTAGCGATGTAGCCAGGGCAGATCGCATTGACGCGGATCCTGTCTGCGGCCAGCTCCACCGCCGCCGACTGTGTCAGGCTGACAACCGCCGACTTCGCTGCGGAATAGATCATCGGCCCGCCATCGCCGGACAGCGCGGCGATGGAAGCGGTATTGATGATGGCGCCGCCACGGCCCTGCGCCCGCATGATGCGGGCTGCATGCTTCATACCCAGGAAGACCCCTTTGGCCAGCACATCGAATGTGTAGTCCCAGGACTCGACCGTGGTTTCCGTCATAGGCCCTATCGCCCCGCCGACGCCAGCGTTGTTGAAAACGATGTCCAGCCCACCAAACCGCTCCACGGCAGTGCGTAGCATCGCTTCCACATCTTCTTCACGGGCAACGTCAGTGCGGTGAAATGCCACCACATCGGTATAGCCGAGGGACTCGGCCTGCGCCAGTACCTCAGCACCTGTATCGACATTGAAGTCGGCGATGACGACTCGCGCCCCTTCCTGCAGGAAGCGCAGCACCGTGGCCCGGCCCATGCCACTGGCGCCGCCGGTAATCACCGCTACGCGCCCATCGAGACGAGCCACGCTATTCGTACCGCTCGATGTCTTCGGAATATTTCAGGAAGAGCTCGTAGTTGTGGCGCACGGCATCGTTGATGTCCTGCTGAATGCGCGCAGTCTCCAGGGTGGAGCGCACCCACTGATGCTCAGCCCAGTTACCGCCCGCCGTCTTTACCACCTCCATCTCGGCTGTACCGACACGCATGGCATCCCCCGCACCGCTGAAGATGTCCCCGAGCGATGGGTTGTCTTCATCGATATCGTCCCATTTCTTTGTCAGACGCTCTCTGAGCGCTGCGGTCTTCTTCATGGTGTCCACGAAACGAACCACCTGAGCATCTTTCAGCTTGCCGTCGGCCGGCGGCTCGTATCGATCGTTCTGCGCTGTTTCAGCCAGCTTCGCCTGGCGCTCGACCCCGGCAAACAGACCTCCGCCCACCTCTGGCTCCACGTCGGTAACCCGGTCCTCTTCGTCACTGTCAAACGCATCGATGGCCGCCGCGCCGCCGACAATTCCGCCGATGAAGCCGAAGACGATGAGTCCGAGCACAAAGCCTGCGATGATCGACACGACGATGTGCTTCACCCGGTTTTCTTCGGGCACGCCGAGAAAAATTGGCACGAACTGATAGGCGAGGTAGATCGCGTAGACCGTTGCCGCCAGGCTGAGCAAACCGCCGAGCCAGGCCACCACCGACAGCACGCTGCCGATGGCACTGATCACCGAAGTAAGGCCGACGAGTGCGTAGGCGCGATCGAAATTCTTCTCGCCGCCAAAAAACCCTGCGACCTGATCGAGGATGACTGCCAGCACGAAACTCCAGATGAGCGAACCTGCCAGCATCCAGAGCACGCCGGCAACACCGCCAATGCCAACGGCACCGCCGAGCAATAGGGAAAGCAACCCCGCCAGTACCGTTGCGGCAACAAATAGCGGTAACGGCAGCTGCAGGAATGTCTGTAACCACGGCGGGTCGCCGTCCCGGTACGCCTTTGCCGTTTCCACGGGCGTCTTTATAACGCCCGTCACCCAGCGAATCGTTGCCTGCAGATCGAACATATCGCCCCCTCGAAAGTATCCGTCAGGCAAAGCCTACCGTCAGAAGTAGTAGTCTGCCATGGGCAGAGGTGGCGCCAGCTGCACCAATGCGGTTACCGCAGCCGCAACCGCCACGGCGATGAGCAGGGCACGCCACAGCATGGACCCCGCAATGCCTTCACCTGCGGGCGCCGGCTTCCTGCCCGTCACCATGGCAGGCGCGAGATTCTGTCCTTTGCGCCACGCGTACCAGATCACCGCACCTACGTGCACCAGTACCAGCACACAGATGGCGTCGAACAGCGTATGGTGCCAGCCGGCCAGCGCACCGGCAGTGCCGCTGGAAACTGCCCCGTTGTAAGGGCCATAGAAGAGCACATCGTCGGTGATAAACAGGCCGATACCTGCCTGTGCGCCAATCAGCAGGATCAACGCAAGTGCCACCCAGCCACCCAGCGGGGTGTGCCCGACGTCGGACGCGGGTTGCGGGCTCAACAGCGCGCGCGCGTGCGCCCATACCCGCGCTGGACCCTTAAGGAAAGATCCAAAGCGCGCGTGTTTGGGCCCGACGAACCCCCATATCAGCCGGAAGCACACGAGTCCCAGGCTGGTATAGCCCAGTGGCATGTGCCAATCCATGTAGTCCGTGGCAAGTTCTGCAGTCACCCAGGAACCAACCACACACAGCGCCAGGCCCCAGTGCACCAGGCGCAGGGGCAGATCCCAGATGAGCGCGCGATCAGTCCTGTTCGCGGTATTCATCGTGGCAGGCACTGCACGAACCGCCGAATTTGCGGAACGCTGCCTGCGCCGCAGCTTCGTCACCAGCCGCAGCGGCGAGTTCCCGCGCTGCTGCTGCAGACGCCTCAGCCTTCGCGGCGAAATCATCCCAGTTGTCCCAGATGCCATCGAGCGCACCGCTCTGCACATCGACACCGGAGGTATCCATGCGGAACAGGTCGGGAATCATTGGCAGCAACGCCGCAATGGCGGAAGCGTTTTTCTCCACCACCTCGGCGTCATAGGGGATGTCACCACGAACCATGACGAAGATGGGCCCAAAGTATGATCGAACCACTTTGAGCAGCCCCTGCCTGGCATCGACCGCGTCCTGCGTGCGTTCGTCAGCCGCAATTGCCGAATTGGACAGCATGACGGCAACCGCCAGGCAGATGATTTTGCTCAGCCCCGAAAAAACCTTCACCACGATTACTCCTTTCCTGATTCAGCGAGTGGACAATCAATCGCTGAATAACCTGACACGGCGACGTGTCAGAAGCAAGGAGCTCAGAAGCGGGGCGTCATTTTCGCAGGGAGACGCCCCCGCAGGCGTCAGGACTCGGTGCTGGCTACCGGCCGCGCAAGACGGCTGGCTAGATCCTGGAGCACCCCATCGCTGGCGACGATTTCCGGCACCGCCGGCCTCTGCAGGCGCTCGGCATCCACCACGTCAGCAACCACGATGATCTCTTCATCCACTCGGATCTGCTCGAGGCGCATCTCATCGGCCACAGCCGCGGATACCGCCGTCATCATTGAACCGGCAACAAACAAACGCATAACGTAGGACTTCATGTTACTGATCTACACAGCTAGGAATTCGGCGGCGATTCTAGCGATGTGCCCAGCGATTGTTGTGCACTGCATCACGCCTGCGGCAGGTGACGGTTTTCCGCCGCGGCACTACGTCACGGGCGACGGGGACATCACCAGTTTTCCGTCCACGGCCGCAGTACCACCTCAAACGCCCAGGTGGATCGGTGCTGACGATGCAACGCAAGATAGGTGCGGGCGATCTCTTCGGGGAATGCCATGTTGTCATCCACGGTCTGGCCGGCCGCCCAATGGGCACGGCTGCCGTCGGGCTGCAGACGACCGATCGCGGCATCGATGGGCACGTGCACCACATGCACGCCCTGCGGCATGAGCTCTCTCGCCATGCTCTGGGCAAGCCCCGACTTGGCATGCGCCGCCATGGCGAAGGCACTACTGCGCGGGTAGCCCTTGAAGGCAGCGCTGGCATTGGTGAAGACGATGGTGCCGCGGCAGCCGTTGGCGTCCACATCGTGGGCCAGCATCCGCGACGCCGCCTGCTGCCCCACCAAAAACGCGCTGAAGGCACCATGCATGAGCGTCTGACGCGCCAACTCCGGCGGCGCCTCCTGGATGGCCTTGCGAAAGATATCCGGCGAGCGGCCGTCGATGTTGTGTACCACGAGGCGCGGGCTGCCCAGCGTTGCCTGGACCTCGGCGAACAGCCCTGCTACCGATGCCTCGTCCGCCGCGTCGCAAGCAAAACGACGTACGCCGAGCGCATCCAGCGCATCGAGCGACGGTTTGTCCGGGTTGCGCGCAGCGATGGCCACCTGCATCCCCTGCTCGGCAAACAATCGCGCGCAGCTTGCGCTGACGCCGGGACCTCCGCCGACAATGAGTGCTACCTCCGGTGCCGATGATTGCGTCACGAGCCCGGCCCTCGCCGTTTGCGAATGCGTCGGGCTACCTGTTTGCCGAGCGCCATGGCTGTGGTCCATTTGCCGCCCATGACGGTGAGCAGCCGATCGCTCTGATGGAACGCATACTCCCTGGAGGCGCGATTGGGGTTGCGCGCCGAGCTGATCAGCGGCCGCACACCGGCGAAGCGCTCGATGATCTGCACGGGATCCACTTCTACACCAAAGTAGCTTCGATAAGCACCGAGCAGGTACGCCTCCTCCTCGGCGCTGCACTCGATGGGCTCATCGATGGACTGGCGGACTTCGGTGGTGCCGAGCAGCGTGCGCGACTTCCACGGCAGAACGAAGAACACTCGCCGCTCGCCAATCACTTCCAGAAGATAGGCCTGCGGGCAGGGACGGTCGAGAACGAGGTGGCTGCCCCGCACGAGATCGAGATGGTAGGGCAGCTTGACGCCACTGGCCTGAGCAAGACCTTCCGCCCAGGGTCCGGCCACGTTGACCACCCGCTCGAACTCCAGGCTTTCGCCGGATTCGGTGACCACCGTGCCGTCAGGTCGCGCCTGCGACACGCCGCTCTGCTCGCGGATCTCGCCGCCGAGGTCTCGCACCTGCCCGGCGATCCACAAACCGAGCTCGTAGTCGTCCATCTGCCCGTCGGAAAACTCCCAGCCGCCAAGGAGCCCCTCTGCGCGCAGATCAGGGTCGCGACCGAGAAGTTCATCGCGGCCGAGCCAAAGGAAATCACCGTAGGGGCTGCGCGGCGCCAGCAGGCGATACAGCACGAGGCCAGCACCCACCATCCAGCGGCCTCGCCGACTGTTCCGATAGATCGGCACGACCAGGCGCAACGGTTGCGCCAGGCTCGGCACCCGCCGCAGCCAGCCATCGCGCTCGCGCAACGCCTCGCGCACCAGGCGAAACTCGAAGTTCTCAAGATACCTCAAGCCGCCGTGCAGAAGCTTGGACGAGGCGCGGCTCGTACGCTGCATCAACGCGCCGCGCTCGAACAACGTCACCTGATGCCCCTGACTGCAGAGCATCCAAGCGCAGCACAAGCCATTTACCCCGCCGCCGACGACAGCGATCCTCATGGGCACCGCCCGATGAGCGATAACTTTTGCGTCCGGCTCAGGCGCTTGATGGCAAGCTCGCGCCGTGTGGCAGCGCTGCGATCAACCGCTGCCTCCTGATAACACAGGCGCTGCGGGCGGCGGCCGGCGCAGAAAAACTTGGCACCGCGCAGACCAACCGCGTGCTCCTGCCAGCGCCGCTCCATGTCGGTGGTAATGCCCGTGTACAACGAACCGTCCGATGCTTCGATGATGTAGACCGTCCAGCTCAACGCCGCTGCAGATAGCTGTCGAGCGTGTTGTGGAAGTGGCGGATGCGCACCTCCTGATAGTTCGCCAGCGTCTGGCCGGGCTTGAGTGACGCTTTCATCCCGGCGCACTGGCGCTTGAAGTTGTCGGAGTCCTGATCGAGCACCACATCCAGGGGGCCGAAACCGGGCGCTTGTGTGTAGGATGTATCAATGTCTAGTTTTACCACTTGTGCCGCTGGCGGGCGCTCACCGTTGTCCGGCACAGGTTGCAGCTGCAGGATGTCGTGGATCGTACGATCCACACCCAGCGGCCGGAAACGATAGATCAGCGGTATCGTCACGCCGGGAAAGAAGCAGGCGTTGGGAAACAGGTGGTACTCGATGGAGTCGAGCAGGATGGAGTTGGATACTCCTGACAGGTCGGCACCGTACTGCTCCGAAAGCTCCGCACGCAACTTGTCACAGTGCGCGTTGCGAGCCGTATCTCCCTCCGCCAGCTCATCTGGGTTACGGCCAAGCTCCGCATACAACTCCCGCTCGCTGATTTGCCGAGGATGTATCGGGTTGCCGCTGGTCAACGTCTGCAGAAAGCGGGAAACGTTGGGGCCGAAGAGATCGTACTGGGTGTTCGCCCAGCTCGACATGTGCAGCCGCATGGGGTGCGTGGCGAGCACGTGGTAGGCCTCGAGGAAGCCTTCCATCACCATTTTCCAGTTGCCGTGCACGACCTTCTGGGTGTGCATGCGCACGTAGCGGTTCTCTAGTGGGGCGGTCGCAAAGTGTTCCGGCAGCACCCCGAGATACTCACTCAAAGGCGCACAGTTCTCGTCGAGATTGATGAACACGAAGCCACCCCACACATCGCAAGGCAGTTCCTGTAGGCCGAAAGATTCGTTCTCGACATGGGGGAAGTCCCAGCGGCAGGGGATGTCGCGCAAGCTGCCATCCAGCTCCCACGACATGCCGTGGAAGGGGCAGCGCAGGAATTGTTTGCCACTACCCTGCGTGCCGGCGTCAAAGAACTGCATGCCGCGGTGCGGGCAGCTGTTGACGAACGCACGAATGCGCGCATCGTTGCCGCGCACCACGAGCACCGAATAACGGTCGATGTCATATACGTAGTAGTCGCCGGGGTTGGGCACGTGCTCCTCACGGCAGGCCCACTGCCAGGTGCGCGACCACAGCCGTTCGATTTCCGCATCGTAGAACGCCTGAGACGTGTAACGCTCGAACGGCAGGTCTTCATCGCCGAGAAACTCATACGACTCACCGCGCAAAGTCGCGGGCGGCGCCGCACGGTCCTTGGCCAGCAGATCCTGAACGCTCGGCCCAGGGCATCGCGCTTCACCCGGCTGCA
>JAUILW010000800.1 GCA_030432795.1 Gammaproteobacteria bacterium | reverse complement strand
ATAACCGCGGTGCTCGGCTCCATTCTTGGCGGGCTGGCGACACCCACAGAAGCTGCCGGTGTCGGCGCTGCCGGTGCGGTGCTACTTGCCATCGCCGCGGGAAAACTGCGCGTGCAGGTGCTTCGCGAAGCCGCCCAGGCTACCGTGAAGACCACCGCCATGGTGTTTTTCATACTCATCGGCGCGTCCGTATTCTCGCTGGTCTTTCGTGGCTTTGGCGGCGAGGAACTGATCCATGAGCTGTTCGCCGCACTGCCCGGCGGCATGTGGGGCGCGCTGTTCATCGTCATGCTCATCATTTTTCTGCTGGGGTTCGTGCTGGATTTCATCGAGATCACTTTTGTGGTGGTGCCCATCGTCGGCCCGGTATTGCTGGCCATGGGAGCTGATCCCGTGTGGCTTGGCGTGCTGATCGCCGTCAACCTGCAAACGTCGTTCCTCACGCCACCCTTTGGTTTCTCACTGTTCTATCTGCGCGGCGTCACCCCAGCCAGTGTCAGCACCGGGCAGATGTATCGCGGCGTCGTGCCGTTCGTGGTGCTGCAACTCATGCTGCTGATCGGTTTGTGCGTCTGGCCGCAGCTGGCCACCTGGCTGCCGGAGCTGCTCAAAGGATGAGCCAGATCGAGGTGCTGCTGCTCGATGCCGATGGCGTGATGCAGCAAGTCGCCGATGGTTGGCTGGATTCAGTACGAGCAGCGAGCGACGGCAACGCAGATGCCCTGCTCGCCGACATCTTCGCGGCAGAGCGCCCCTGCCTCGTGGGTAACGGCGACTTCCGCAGCGCGCTGGCAAACGTACTGGCAGCCCGGGGCATTGCCGCATCGGTTGACGAGGTCATGACGGCCTGGACCCGCATCGAGCCCATCGAAGACGTGCTGGTACACGTTGAGCGTCTCCGGGCGGCAGGCATCACCGTCGCGCTGGCCTCCAATCAGCAAAGCCATCGTGCGCGCTACATGCGTCGGGAGCTGGGCTACGAACATCTGTTTGATCATTTGTTTTTCTCCTGCGACCTGGGCGTGGTGAAGCCCGACCCCGAGTATTTCGAGTTGATCGTCCAGCGGCTGCGGTGCCCCGCCGAGCGCATTCTTTTCCTCGATGATCACCACGCCAACGTCGCCGCTGCAGCCGCCGTGGGGCTGCAGGCCCGGCAGTTTCGAGCGGCAACCCAACTGATAGAGATTGACGCGTTACTCGCATCCTACGGCCTGCCGACATAAACCCAGGAGGACTCCGATCATGACCGTGTGTCTCACAGGCTTACGCATCTGGAACGGTGAAACCTACGCCGACGCCGATGCCCTGACCATCGAGGGCGACCGCATCGGCGCCATCGGCGATGCTGCGGATCTGGCCGTCGGCAGAGAAACCATCCACTGCGCCGGAGCCACGCTGATACCGGGGCTGATGGATGCGCACGTGCACCTGGAGTTGAACCCGGAGCACAGCGCCGCGCCCACGGGCACCAGCGATGATGCGTACGAGCAAATGGCCGAACGCGCCCACGGCATGGTGCGCGCCGGCATCACCACCGCACGAGACCTGGGCGGCGGCGCCTGGCATGAGCTGCGGCTGCGCGACCACATCGCGCGCGGTGCGCGCGTGGGCCCGCGGCTCATCTGCGCCGGTCAGCCCATCACCTGCGTTGGCGGACACTGCCACTTCTGGGGAGGCGAAGCGGCGACGCTGGCACAAGCCAAAGCGGTGCT
>JAUILW010000799.1 GCA_030432795.1 Gammaproteobacteria bacterium | reverse complement strand
TGAGTCCGGGTAAGACGTACTGCCCTGTAGCATCGATGCTGGGGACGTCGGCGGCGAGGTCGCTGTGGCCTACCTCCGCGATGCGCTCACCTGCAATCACCACATCTGCCTGGAACGGTGGGTTGCCTAGGCCATCGATCACCTGACCGCCGCGGATGACCAGCGTAGGCTGGTTTTTGGACTCGTTCTGCACAGACCATTCCCCATCGGTGGCAAGGCCGCAATACTAGCACGATTATATCGAAAGCAATATAAACGACAGGGTTGACGCGGGGCGGGAAGCCATCGCACCCTGCGCAGAAGGGTGCGTCGCACAAGTGTGGTGCGGGAAGCAGGAGGGAGACGATGAAAGCACGGTTTTGGGTGTTGATTCTGGTGGTGGTCTGGCTTGCGGGATGCGGCGAGCAAGGGCCGGAAACGCCAGCGCCGGTTGAGGAAAGTGAAGCTGACACCGGGCCTGCCGTGCTGTCGAGTACGGATGAATTCCAGGCTACCAGCGGTGATTTCGGTCCCCGCGAAGAGATGCCGGGGGCTGCGCTGTATGCGGCGAAGTGTGCCCACTGCCACGCAGGTCAGGTGCCGAAAGCGCCGCATTTGAGCTGGCTGGAGATGATGACGCCCGGTGCGATTCTGCGGGCGATGAACGGCGGCATCATGGCGGTGCAGTCCGAAGGGCTCACCGAAGAGCAGCGCAACCATGTGGCCGAGTACATCACCCGGGCGCGGGTGGGCTCGGACGCCGTGGCCGAAACCCCCATGTGCAGCGACGGCATCGCTGGTTTCGATCGCGCGAAGCCTGCCGCGGCGGTGGGCTGGGGTCACGATACTTCACGTTTCGTGCCCCGCGAGGTGGGTGGTATCGATGCCGCCAATGCGCCGAAGCTGGAACTCAAGTGGGCGTTTGCCTTTCCCGGCGCCCTGCGGGCGCGGTCGCAGCCGAGCATCGGCTACGGGGCGGTGTTCGTGGGCTCGCAATCGGGCCTGGTGTACGCCTTCGATCTGGAACAGGGTTGTGCGCGCTGGACCTTTCAAGCGTCCGCTGAGGTGCGCACGGGTATCGTGCTGACGCCGGGTGCTGCAGAGCGCCCGCTTGCCTTCTTTGGGGACATTCTGGCGAAGCTCTACGCGGTGGACGCGCTGACAGGTGAGCTCGTCTGGTCACGGCGCGCGGACGATCATCCAAGCGCCACGCTCACGGGCACACCGGCGCTCGACGGCGAGCGTCTGTACGTGCCGGTATCTTCGTTGGAAGTCATCGCTGCTGCGGATCCCGCGTATGAGTGCTGCACGTTCCGCGGCAGCGTGCTGGCGGTGGATACCGCCACCGGTGAGACGGTGTGGCGGCACTACGCCATTCCGCAGGCTCCGTCGGCGACCTCCACTACCTCAGCGGGCACGCGTGTGCTGTCTCCGTCTGGTGCGCCGGTGTGGAACTCACCGGCCGTCGATCACCGTCGTAACCGACTCTATTTCGGCACGGGAGAGAACTACTCCACGCCCGCCGATGGCAACAGCGATGCGGTGATCGCGGTGGATCTCTCTACCGGCGAGCGGGTGTGGCAACGGCAAAGCACGGCGGGGGATGCGTGGAACGTCGCCTGCATGATGGCGGACAACCCGAACTGTCCGCCCGAAAATGGTCCTGACTTCGACCACGGTTCCAGCTTCGTGCTGCTGGACAAGCCGGATGGCAAGCAGGTGCTCGCCGTGGG
>JAUILW010000798.1 GCA_030432795.1 Gammaproteobacteria bacterium | reverse complement strand
TGCACCGCACCCGCCAGCACCGTGCCGGTGACCACGGTGCCGCTGCCGCGGATGTTGAACGCACGGTCGATGGGCATGCGAAACAGTCTCGGCGCCGCCTCGGGCGTTGCGCGCTGTGCCGCAGTGGCAGTGAGCTCGGCTTTCAACCGGGCGACTCCGTCCGTCTCGTCCATCCGGCAGCGGAAGATCGCTGCGTCTGCGAGGAAGGTATCGGCCACGAGTGCGGCCACTTCCGTCTCGGCTGTGTCCGCGCGTTCGTCGCTGACCAGGTCGCACTTGGTCAGCGCCACCACGCCAGCGCGGATACCCAGCAGCGTGAGAATCTGCAGATGTTCGCGGGTCTGCGGCATCGGACCGTCGTCGGCGGCCACTACCAAGAGCGCGAACTGGTGCTCCGCCACGCCGGCCACCATGTTGTGGATGAAGCGGTGGTGGCCGGGCACGTCGACGAAGCCGAGGTTTGCATCATTCAGGTAGGCAAAGCCGAGGTCGATGGTGAGCCCGCGCGCTTTCTCCTCCGCCAGGCGGTCGGTGTCCACGCCGGTGAGCGCGCGCACGAGGCTCGTCTTGCCGTGGTCCACGTGGCCGGCGAGGGTGACGATCATGCGAGGTTTTCCAGGTTGTCGAGCAGCGCATCCAGGGGTTCCGCACCGCGCATGTCGAGGCGCACGGCGTTGTGGTGGATGCGGCCGATCACTGGCACCGGCAGGCCCCGCAAACGGGCTTGCAGAGTTTCCAGCGCGGTAGCGGAGGGCGCGCGCAGCACCACGCTGAGGCTCTTGATGCGTTGGTCGGGCAGGGCGCCACTGCCGATCTGTGCTTCGTCTGCCTCCACGCTCACCTCGACGTCGGTTAACCCTTCAAGCGCGCGGCAAACCGCCTCGGCTCGATGGTTGAGGGTGTGCTGGTCTGCGGTCATGGCACGCAGGATCGGTAGCTGTTCGGCGAGCCGTTCCGGCTGACCGTACAAGTCGATGGTGGCGGCCAGGGCGGCGAGGGTGATCTTGTCCACCCGCAACGCGCGTTTCAGCGGGTTGGCGTTGAGTGCCTCGATCAGATCTTTGCGGCCGACGATGAGGCCTGCCTGCACGCTGCCGAGCAGCTTGTCGCCGCTGAACGTGACGAGGTCTGCTCCTGCCTGCAGGGTCTCCTGCGGGGTGGGTTCATGGGGCAGGCCGAACTGACGCAGATCCACCAGGGTGCCGCTGCCGAGATCCACACAGAAGGGAATGCCGGCCTCAGCAGCCAGCCGCTGCATGTCGGGTACACCAACGGAACTGGTAAATCCCTCGATGTGAAAATTGGAGGGGTGCACTTTGAGCAGGAGGCCGGCGCCGTCGGTGGCGGCGGCGAAGTCCCTGGCGTGGGTGCGGTTGGTGGTGCCCACTTCCACCAGCTCGCAGCCGGAGCGGGCCATGATCTCCGGCAGCCGGAAGCTGCCGCCGATCTCGATCAGCTCGCCACGGCTGACCGGTACTTTCTTCCCCATGGCAAAGGTGTTGAGCACCAGCAACAGGGCGGCGGCGTTGTTGTTCACCACGCAGGCCGCTTCCGCGCCGGTGGCGGCGGCCAGGCGCTCGGCTACCACCGTATCGCGATGCCCGCGGCGGCCGCGTGACAGGTCGAATTCGACGTTCGCAGGGCGCGTGGCGATGGGGGTGACGGCATCCCACACGCTCTGCGGCAGCGGCGCCCGGCCGAGGTTGGTGTGAA
>JAUILW010000797.1 GCA_030432795.1 Gammaproteobacteria bacterium | reverse complement strand
GGCTCGCCGACGCCTGCCACCCGCAACAGCGTCGGGCCGCCGAGCCGCTCGGCGAGATCGCGTGCGGCCAGAGAAAAGAGATCCTCCGGTACCGTTTCGAGCACGCGAAGCGAGATCACAGCGGCCAGGTGTGTACAGGTTCGCCACTGCACTGCAGCGATTCGTAGCGCAGCACGAGATCTTCCAGGCCAGCGCCGTTCAAGGCCAGCCAGCGGCGCTGCCAGGCGGCGCCGTTCTGCGAGTTGTCGGCGCGTGCGGCGATGATGCCGAGGTAGGTATCGATCTCCGCGTTTGGAATGTCGCAGCTTGCAAGCCCTGCTTCGGCCAGCGGCACGAGGTGTTGGACGATGAGCTGGCGCATGCCGATGGTGTGCAGTTGGCCTTCCACCGGCCACAGCACCTGGGCACCGAGCCCGTACTGCGCGGCCTTGTAGAAGTTGGCGCGCGCATCGTCGAAGTCCAGCGCCAGTTCCGGCGCTTCAGCGGCGAGACCCATGCCGCGCACCAGGCCGAAATAGAACGCCGCATTGGCGATGCAGTCGATCGTGGTGGGGCCGGCACTGGTCACCCGGTGCTCGATGCGCAGGTGCACCTGGCCGTCGAAGTCGAAGCCGATCAGCGGCCGGTTCCAGCGCCACACCGTGCCGTTGTGGAAGCGCACATGGGCAAATTTCGACGGCGGCGCGTCCGGGTGCACCATGGGGATCAGGATCGGGTGATTGGCCTGGTTTTCGCGAAACATCTCGAACAGCGAATCGTGCGCGTAGCCCTCGCCGAAGCTCACGCGCTGCCGGTACAGATTGCCGATATCGACACTCTGCTCGAACAGCGGAATTCGCGATTCATCCCACAGCAGATGACCGAACAGGAGCGGCGCGTTGGCAGCCGCGGCGACCATGGGTGCCGAGGCGATCAGGCTGGCGTTGAAGTCACGCACGGCCCGATCTGGGCGACACTGCAGGTGAATCTGGAACGACGTGGCGGCGGCTTCGAGCATCACGTCGTGGTGTGTGAGCGACAGCGGTTGCTCACCCTCGATGTCGATGTGCAGCTCGCGACCGTCGCGCAGGGCCATCACCCGGTCGTTGAGCGACTGGTAGCGCACCATGCCGCTCATGTTCTCGGAGGTGAAGATGTCCTCTCGAGCCGTAGGCAAGGTGCCGATGGTAATCAGGTGCGCATGCATGTTCCGCGCAGCGTTGGTGCAGGCGCTCCAGGTAGCGCTCAGTTCATCGTGCAGGCGGCTGAACACGCTGCCGGTGAGCCGCGAAGGGCTGCCGTTGAGCTCGATGTTGAAGCGCGCGAGCTCAGGCACCACCAGGGGGTTGTCGAGGGCGTCCAGGAGCTGCGCGTTTTTCGCCAGCGGCCGCGCGTGCTCATCGACCAGCCACGCCTCCAGCTCGAACCCCGCCGTGTCGCCGCGGGACGACAGCTCGCCGGATTTGAACACCTGCTCCAGCAGGCGCGTCTCTTCGTCCAGGAGCTCACGGAAGCGGCTGAAGTCCTCGGCGTCGAAGAAGCGTTGCGATATCTCGTCACCCATGCACAGACCGTACGGCGTTTGCCGGCGAGGAACAAGCCGCAACTAACGCTTACCCTCCAGGATCAGCTCGACGATTCGCGGCCCGTGGGTGTTCTGCGGGAAGTGGCCGGCGTCATCCAGCGCATCGAACCGCGCGCCCATGCGCTCGGCCCAGGTGCGTCCCCAGGCCT
>JAUILW010000796.1 GCA_030432795.1 Gammaproteobacteria bacterium | reverse complement strand
GGATGGGACAGCCCCTGGGGCCGCGGCCGGCCGGGCTGGCACATCGAATGCTCGGCCATGAGCTATCAGCACCTGGGCGAGGTGATCGACATTCATGGCGGCGGCTCCGACCTGGTGTTCCCGCATCACGAAAACGAATCCGCGCAAAGCCGCTGTGCGCTGGAGCACGATACGTTCGCCCGCTACTGGCTGCACAACGGCATGCTAACCCTCGGCCAGGAGAAGATGTCGAAGTCGCTCGGCAACATCGAGACGCTGGTGAGCCTGCGCAAGCAGCACTCAGGCGAGGCGTTGCGCTATGCGTTGCTCTCCGGCCAGTACCGCTCAGCACTGACATGGTCTCCGGATCTGCTGAGCCAGGCCAAGGCTTCGCTCGACCGTCTCTATCAGGCCTTGCGAGAGGTTCCAGGCGAGGACACCGCACAAGGCTACGCACACGCCGCGCACTATCCCGAAGCGGTGGTGGAAGCGCTGGCAGACGACCTCAACACACCGGAAGCACTGGCCGCTCTGCACGCGATTGCTTCCGCAATGAACCGCAGCAGCGACGCAGCGGAGCAACAACGCCTGCGCGGTGAGTTGCTCGCCGGTGGCTGGCTCCTGGGCATCCTCAACGTCGACCCGGAGACGCACTTCAAAGGCATTGGCGGCGAGCTTGCTGGCGAACTGGCGGATGCTGCCATCGACGCGCTGATCGACGAGCGCAACGCTGCACGCAACAACCGCGACTTCGCGCGCGCTGATGCCATCCGCGACGAGCTCACCGCACAGGGTATAGAGCTTGAAGACACCCGAGAGGGTACCCGCTGGAAACGCACCTGAAGGTTGCCGTGCGCGGCGACGGCGCGGCGGCAGCCTTCGCCGCCGCGTGCATCGCCCAGGTGGCTGACGAGGTCACGCTCGTCGGCTGGCAACCGATAGATGCACATGCTGCCCACGAGCTACCGGCCAACGGCTGGCGGCTGCTGCAGGCTCTGGGGCTGCGCGAAGCGGTGGAAGAGATCGCCTACTTCCCGCTCGCCGATCTGCACCGCTCTGCGAGCTCCGGCTACCTGCTCAGCCAGCGCCCGCTGCAGCAGTTCGCCCGCGATCGTTACGGCTTCGCCCACGCGGTCGTAGAGGAGGAAGCGCTGGCGAGACTGCTTCTCGAAGCAGCCACCACACGGGGCGTGCGCTCCTCATCGGAGCTGGTGTCGGCCGACCTGCAGCTGACAAACAGACGTGTGAACGCGCCGGAGACGACACCCTGGCAACGCCGCGTGTACCGCACCGACAGGGATGACCGCGACCGCAACCAGCGATTTCTCACCCGTTGGCTGGCGACGGCTTCCTACGCCACCTGCCTGCCCACGCGAGACGGCCGGACCGTTGAAATCCTCGCCGCAGAGGAAGAGCCATGGCACGCACAGATCATCGGCACCGCACAACCGAACGTGGACTCCACGCTTGCCCTGCACGCTCCGGCCACGCACTGGTTTCGTGGCACCGAGGCGGTGTTCGGAGCAGCGGCGCACGCTTCCCTGCCCATCAGCGGCCTGGGTCTCGCAGCCGCCATGGAGGACGCCTGGGTGCTGGCGCGTATGCTGGACAACTACGACGACCATCTGCCCACGGCGCTCGCCGAGTATGAAACCTACCGCGGCGCGCGCGCCCGACGCCTGCACGCCTACGAACAGCGCAGCCTCGCACACAACCTGCAAAGCCCGCACACGCT
>JAUILW010000795.1 GCA_030432795.1 Gammaproteobacteria bacterium | reverse complement strand
CCGCCGTCATATGCATATAAACCCATGCCCAACGCCCTTTTTCTGACCGATACGCAGCCTCCTGCGGCACCCACGGACAACCGGACGCGGCTGCCGGCCGCCTTCGCAGCGCATGGCTGGCAAGTGGCCGTGGCGGACCACAGCGATCTGCACCTTCGCGACCAGGTGCTCTGCGCAAACGGCTCACCGCTCAGCCAGTTTCAGCTCGTGTGGCCCGTGGGGTTCGGACCACGGGCAACCTTTCTCGACCGATGGCAACTGCTGGCCCACAGCGGCGTGCGGCTGATCAACCCTGCATCCGCGGCCCTGCTGCTGCACGGCAAGTTGATGTGGCACGACCTGACGCCGGAAACGCATGCAAGCGCCAACCCGCAGGTGCTCGCCGCGGCAGCGAAGGGCGGCGGTCCATGGGTACTCAAGCCTGCCTCCGGTAGCCACGGCCGCGGCGTGCGCCTGGTGGAAAGTGACGCCGAAATCGCCAACGCCATGAGTCAGGACCCGGGAATCTGGTTGCTACAGTGCTACAGCCGGGCCTATGCCGCCGGAGAACACCGCACCCTGCTAGCCGGTGGGCAGGCTCTAGGCAGCTACCGACGCACCCCGAACGGCGCCCTGCAGGCGAACCTCGCACAGGGTGGAATCGCATCCGCCTCTGCGATCACCCAGGACGAGCAGGCGCTGATCGATGAGGTAACCCGACGGCTGGCCGCCTACGGGGTGGGATTTGCGAGTATCGATACGGCGGGTATGGAGCTGGTAGAAGTGAACGTCGCTAATCCAGGCGGGCTCGCTACCCTGGAGACCGTGTACGGTAAGGACTTCAGCAGTCGTCTGGTGCACCTAGTAGAGGATTGGCTGGCAGACTGAACGATGGCTCAGTGCAGGCCGCGACGCGCAGTGAGCGCTGCTTTGAGCTCATCCAAACGGTCCTGGCGTTCGTCCAGGCGGCGTACGTGCCAGCGGATGATGTCGACCTTGCGCGGATGGTCGAGCAGCCGATAGGTCTCAAGCGCCGCCTTGAGCCGCTCGATCTCTCGCTCGAGCAGCATGACCACATCATCGAGGGACAATTCGATGTCGGCGTCCGCATACAGACGGCGCTCGCTGGACGACGGTTCTGACTTCGCTTCGCTCATGAGGGAAGTCTATCACCCTTGCCATCTTCTGGTGGCGCCTTAGACTCGAAGCCCTTCGCCTTCAGGAACTCCCCTTGATAGCGCGCCTGGACGCCGTTTCCAACGGGCTGACCATTCTTTCACTGCTGCGCCAGGCTTACGAGGTGGAAGCGCGGCTGCTCGGGGTGCAGACCTTCCCGCCACTGGAACGTACCCTTGCGGACCTGCGCGCCACTGACAGCGCGTTCTATGGCTTTCACAACGAGGGCGAGTTCGTGGGCGTACTGGAACTGATCGTGGGCGTGCCGGCAGAAATCGCATCGCTAGGCGTGCATCCCGAGCACTTTCGTCGCGGTATCGGTCGCTCGCTGGTCCAGCATGCGTTGGACATCGCCGGGCCCGCACTCGTGGTGCATACAGGTGCGGCCAATGCACCAGCGCTGGCGCTCTACCAGCGCCTGAACTTCACGGAGCGAAACCGCTACCGCACGAAGGAGGGCATCGACATGGTGCAGCTCGCATGCTGAGACTGGCGGCATCTCTTTGCCTGCTGATCAGCAGCGTTGCGCAGGGCGAGCCACTGCGTATCGCCGTTGCGGC
>JAUILW010000101.1 GCA_030432795.1 Gammaproteobacteria bacterium | reverse complement strand
TTCACCGACGTGTTGCCTTCCCAGCCCGGCAGCAGAAGCCGCAGCGGATAGCCCTGGGCCGGGCGCAACGGCTCGCCGTTCTGCGCGTAGGCCAGGAGCGCATCATCCCAGGCTTTCTCGATGGGAATGCTACGGGTCATCACCGCAGCGTCGCTGCCTTCCGCCAGAAACCAGCGGGCCTCGGGCCGCACACCGACCTCGGCGAACACGGTTTTCAGCGGCACGCCGGTCCATTCGCTCTGGCTTGTCAGCCCGCGCAGCATCTGCGGCGTGAGCTGCTCGCTTTCGAGGAAGTACTCCGCCGCATTGCCGGAACATTCGATGAAGCAGGTGCGTGTCTGCGCGGGAAAGCGCTTGAGCTCGTCCACCGTAAACTCCAGCGGCCGTTCCACAAGCCCGTGCACAACCAGGCGGTGCGCTGCCGGGTCGATGGCAGGTATGCCTGCGTGGTGCCGCTCGAAGTGCAGATCCGCGGGCGTGATGGTGCCGTGCAGATCCTGCAGTGGGGTGTACGAGACATCCGGTGTCGCGGGCAGGCGGCGCGGCGCTTCGTGCGGGGAACGCTCGCCTTGGGGGCTGGACGGCGGCCCCTGAACCTTGGTCGGGTCTGCTGCTGCTGCGCCAGCAAGCAGCGAACCTGCGAGAAACGAACGCCGATCCATACTCATGGCGTCTCTCCCGCGCACTCGTCATAACGCCGCAACTGGCTGCGGGCCGGCATCTGTACTTCGGGTAGCGAGCGTGCATCGATCACCTGCGCATCATCGATCAGGCCGTTGAGGTGCAAAAGGTACGCGGTGAGCGCATACACCTCTCGATCGGTGAGCGAGCCGGGAGCGGAGTGCGGCATGGCGCGACGGATGTAGTCGAACAGCGTCGTCGCATACGGCCAATAGTTACCGATGGCTTTGGGTGCGGCGCGGTCGTGCACGTAACCGGCATCCTGCGGATCGTGCACCAGTACGTCATTGACGCCACCCTCACCTCGCGCGCCATGGCACGCAGCACACGTCCTCGCGTACAGCGCTTCGCCATCGGCGGCAGTGGCCTCACCCGCCGGCAGGCCACTGCCGTCGGGTGAAACGTCGATATCCCATGCGGCGAGACGCGCTGCATCAGGTGCCCGGCCGATCCCGTAGGTTTCCGTGTGCCGGGTCTGCTCCACCAGCGGGCCGAGGTAACAGGTTGCAGCGGCACTGTGCAGAACCCAGGCGATGGTGAGTGTTGCCATGTCCATGGGTTGTTACTCCAATCCGTAGGCGATCACGTAACCACCGCCCGGCTCTGGTTCACCAAAGGCGAGCATGCCACCTGCAGGTACCTGCACGATCAGACGCTGTTTTCCGCTCTTCGGGGCGCGGTAACTCATGGGTGTGGCTTCCGAGGTGGCGGGCAAGTCCTGCCGCCAGAGCTCCTCGCCCGTGCGCAGGTCAACCGCGCGTACCGTCTGATCGATGGTGGCGGCATGGAAGATGATGCCGCCGGAGGTGACCACCGTGCCGGATAGCTGCGGTAGCCCCATGGGGATGTTCACCCCCACTTCGATGTCACCCACCGGCTGTTGCCAGAGCAGCTGCTGTGTTTGCAGATCGATCACCGCCAGCAGCCCATAGGGCGGGCGCATGCACGGCGCCATCACCGGCGACAGGAACGGCCGGCTCGACACCGCATACGGCGTGCCGAGCTGCTCCTGAAAGTGCTGCTCCGGTACGTCCTCCCGCGGGATCAGGTGGACCTTGTTCGGCATGAGCAGCGGATTGACCACGAGTAGCTGCAGATCTTCGTGCAGCGCCACACTGCCCCAATTGAAGCCACCGGCGTTGCCGGGATATTGCAATGAGCCTGCCACAGAGGGCGGCGTAAAGTGCCCCTCATAACGAAGCTTCTTGAACTCGATGCGACACCACAGGTGGTCCCATGGCGTAATACCCCAGGTATCGGACTCGGCAAGGTCAGGCGTGCGGAAGTCAGGCATGCCCACTGACATGGGCTGCGTCGGCGACAACCAGTCCCCTTCGGCAGCACCCTGCGGCACCGCCTCCTCCCGCACCTCGAACACCGGCTCGCCGGTACGCCGGTCGAGCACGAAGATCTCGGCCCGCTTTGTGGCGGCGATGACGACTGGCAGCACCGAACCATCGGCCTGCGGCAGATCCGCAAGCACGGGCTGCGAGGGCACGTCGTAGTCCCACACATCGTGATGCACGGTCTGATACGACCAGCGCAGGGAGCCGTCGTCGATGTCGAGTGCCACGACCGAGCTTGCAAACTGCTCCGCCGCCGCGGAACGGTGTGCCCCGAAGTAGTCCGGCGTCGCGTTACCCGTGGGCAGGTACACCAGACCCAGCGCTTCATCGAAGCTCGTCATGCTCCAGACATTGGGCGTGCCGCGGGTATAGAACTCACCGGCCTCCGGCTGCGTGTTCACCCCAGGACGCCCCATGTCCCAGGCCCAGGAAAATTCCCCGGTGAGCACGTCGTACGCGCGCACCACGCCGGACGGCTCACCCACCTCGCGGTTGTCCATCACCCAGCCGCCGACGATAGCGCGGCCACGGGCGATGGTTGCTGGCGATGTAACGAAATAAAAGCCGGGCTTCACCTCGCCCATGCCGGGCAACAGGCTGACGGTGCCTTTGTTGCCGAAGTCTGTGCAGGGCTGGCCGGTGTGCGCGTCCACGGCCAGCAGTCGGGCGTCGGTGGTGGCCGTGATGATGCGCTCCGGACACTGCCCGGTGTAGGTGTCAGGCGCCTTGTGATACGTGACGCCACGGCAGTTCTTCGAGAAGGAGAAACCCGAGGCCTGCACGTCCGGGTCGAACTGCCACACCTTCTCACCGGTTTCCGCATCCAGGGCGATGATGACGTTGAGGGCTGCACAGGTATACAGAAGATCGCCGATCTGAATGGGCGTTGCTTTGAACACGCCTTCGATGCCGGTGCGGTAGCGCCAGATTTCCTTCATGCCCGAGACATTCGCTGGCGTGATCTCGTCTACCCGGGCGAATCGCGTGCCGCCATTGCTGTTGCCGTAGTGCAACCAGCCGCCAGTGGGCTGCTGGGGCGTGACCGTGCCATTGCGTTCCACCAGCGGCAGCGCTTCGTCGCCGTACTGTGCCGCCGACAGCCAGATGAAGCCAACGACGAACAGCACGCTCACCAGCACCGGCTGCCAGGTCGTGCGTTCTTCGCCGAGCTTGCGGCGCAGGCCCGGCAGCATCAGCCACAAGCCAAACCCCGTGAGCCAGCTCAACCGTACCTGCAGCGCCCAGAGGTCGAGACCCACTTCGAACAGCGCCCACACGAACGTTAGGCCATACAACACGGCAAAGAGCCACAGCACCAGCGCGTTGCGCTGCAACAGCATCAACGCAAGGATCAGCAGTGCCGGGCCTGCCACCACGAAGTACGTGGAGCCGCCGAGACCGGCAAGCTCGATACCCTGCACGGTGTACAGCGCACCCAGCGCCGCCATGAGAATGGCCAGCGCCCACGGTGCGCGGCGCGGCGTTTCACTCATCCGGCGAGCGCCGCGGCACAGAACGCATCCACCGCTTCCGCCAGATCACGCCGCCGTTCTTCTCCCGTGCTCTCGGAGAAACAGAACGACAGACGCAGCTGGTTGAGGCCAGCCATCGGGTCGCGCTTGCGTGCGTCACGCGGGTAGAAGTCGTGCATGGGTATCGCCACCACTCCATGCTCAGAAACCAGCTGCTCGATGAACGCTTCATCCGTGCGCGTCCGCCCATCGAGAAAGGTGAACACGGAAAAGAAGCCAGCCTCAGGGGTAGTCCAGTGAAAGCGGTCGCGATGGCTGCCCAGATTCGCCTGCAGGCGCTCTAGCATGATGGTGCGGTTCTCGCGATACACGGCGAGTTTGGCATCTGCCAGGGGCCACATGGAGGGCATCGGCTGAAAGGCTTCGTCGTGCAGCATGGCGTCGAAGCCCCAAAGCGCTTCCGGGTTCTGGAAGAGAATGCCAGCCGCCGCCTCGGTGAGCGCAAGGTCGGAAAAGCGCACCGCCTTGCCGCCTTCGATCTCAAGCTCTGCCTCAGAGTAGAGGAATCCCACCCGCGGGCCAGGAAAGCCGATCTTCGAGCCGGTAAACAGATGGATGGTCTGTTCCGGTGCCATGGCCAGAAATGGACGCGGGCGCGCGCTCGGCGCGGCGAAGCTGATGTACACATAAGGCGCGTCTTCGAGGATCAGCACGCCGGCGTCGCGCACCACGTCGAGAATTTCTTCCCGGCGACGCGCGCTGAACGAGAACCCCGCCGGGTTGTGGCCGTCGGGAATCGTGTAGTAGAACGGCACGAAACGGCCATCGTCCCGGGCACGCGCAATCTGCGCCCGCAACAGCTCAGGCTTGGCGCCCTCTTCGTCCATTTCCACGCTGTAGATCTGCGCATGCTGACAAAGATCCGAACGGGCGGTGAATCCAGCATAGGTGGGCGCGTCAGTGATGTAGGCCAGCGGCTGGCCAGCATGTTCGAACAGAGAGCAGGCGAGATGAATGCCGCCGGTTGCCCCAACCGTGGGGATCAACCGGCCCGGATCTATCTGCACACCCCAGTCGCTGCCGTAGGCATGTGCGAATGCGCGCCGCGCACCCACCGGGCCCAGTGTGTCGGTGTAGGAGTACGACTCGCGCAGATACTCGGGCACCGCTTGAGGATCGTTCAGGCCCTCCCGCTCGGCAACGTGGGCGAAGTACGCGGCTTTGTGCTCGAGGAATCGCCGCGGGTCGGTAACCTCCGGATGCGGATACCCGGCACCGAGATGGTGGATCTTCAGCCCCTTCTCTTCCGCACGAGCGCGCAGCCCCGGCAGTGACGCCGCCATCTTGCGCGTCACCGATACCGGTTGCAGTTGCACGGACGGCGCTTTGAGGTTCGCCATCAGATCATCGCCTCGATCAGCGCCGGTCCGGGTGTGACCAACGCATCGCCAAGCGCGCGGGCAAACTCGTCCACCGTGGTCACCCGCGTGCCGGGCATACCCATGCCCTGGGCGAGGTGCACCCAATTCAGCGCCGGCTTGGTGAGATCCAGCATGCTCATGGCTTTCGGCCCCGGGTTATGCGCACCGACGCGGGCGAACTCCACCTGCAGGATGGCGTACTTGCCGTTGTTGAGGATGATGTTGGTCACGTCGAGCTGCTCGCGCGCCTGGGTCCATAAGGCCTGCACGGTATACATGCCGCCGCCGTCCGCCTGCAGGCAGATCACCGGTCGGTCCGGGCACGCCACCGCCGCCCCTGTGGCGCACGGCAGCCCATAACCAATGGAACCACCGGTGAGCTGCAGCCAATCGTGCGGGTGGGTGGTGCGCGTGGCCGGCACCGCGCCGAATCCGCCGGTGGCGCTCTCGTCGACAAACACTGCATTTTCCGGGAACAGGTGCCCGAGCACTGCGCCCAGCTTGACTGGGTCGAGCTGCCCGGAAGGCATCCCGGGTGGCTCGTAGGCCACCACGCGCGGGGCGAGGGAAAGCGCCCCGACGGCATCGGCAAGCGCTTGCAGGGCGCCATCGATATCTCCGTCGCGAGCAACGAGTTGATGCACGGTGCACCCCTCGGGTGTCAGCTCGCTGGGCTTGCCCGGGTAGGCAAAGAACGTTACGGGCGCTTTGGTGCCCACGAGCACCAGCGCATCCACGCCGGCGAGCACCTCAGCTGCCTGCTCACCGAAGTACGGCAGTCTCAGCGGTTCCGCACGGCCAGCGCCGCGTTGGGTTCGAGTGACGAAGGTATCGCACATCACCTGCGCACCGGTGGCCTGGGCGATGCGATCGGCAAGCGCCAGCCGCTCCTCGGTGAGAACGCCGTTCATCAGCAGAACCGGGCGCGTTGCGGAGCGCAGGAGCTTCACCGCGTCGTCCACCGCTGCGCCGTCTGGTGCGACTGGCGTCAGGCGTGGCAGCGGTGCTGCCTGCACAGACGTACTGTTCCATGCGGTGTCCGCCGGCAGAATCAGCGTGGCCACCTGCCCCGGCGGTGCCAGGGCTGCCTGCACAGCTGCCGCACCAAGGCCGGAGACCTCGTCAGCGCTCTGCGCAACCTGCACCCAGCCGGACATGGGCCGCGCCAGCGCCTCCACGTCTGAGGTCAGGGGCGCATCGAACTTACGATGGTAGGTGGCGTGATCCCCCACCACGTTGACCAGGGGCGTGCAGGCCTTTTTGGCGTTGTGTACGTTGGCCAGGCCATTAGCCAAACCCGGCCCCAGATGCGTGAGCGTCACCGCCGGCTTGCCAGCCATGCGCCCGTAGCCGTCCGCAGCGCCGGTGACGATGCCTTCGAACAGACCAAGCACGCAGCGCATCTCGGGGTTGCTGTCGAGCGCGGCCACGAAGTGCATCTCCGAGGTACCGGGGTTGGCGAAGCAGACGTTCACATCCGCATCCACCAGCGTCTGCACCAACGCCTGTGCGCCGGTTTTCTCTCCGGAACGCTCCTCGGACATCACTTTCTCCCCTATCAAGTCTCTTTGTTTCTATTCTGTCGCGACTGAATGGCCGCTTTGACGTTCTTCGAGAATCGTCGCACACGGGCGTGCCGCTCTGCCACATTCTCTCGGTTGATGAGGTCTTCACGCTGAAGCTTGCGGTAGCTCTCCAGCCGCCGGGCATTCAGCTCGCCGCTGATGATGGCCGCCTGCACCGCACACCCAGGCTCGGACTCGTGGGCGCAGTCGCTGAACCGGCAGGCGGCTGCTAGATCTTGCACATCGTCGAAGACATCTTCCAGCGAGGCTTCCACCAGCCCCAGCTCACGAATGCCTGGACTGTCCACCACCAGCAGGCCGCTTTCCAGCAAATGCAGCGATCGGTGAGTGGTGGTGTGACGGCCTTTACCGTCATCCTCGCGTATCTCGCCGGTGCGCTGCAGCTCACCGCCAGCCAGGGCGTTGAGGATGGTGGACTTACCTACGCCGGAGGAACCGACGAGCGCCACCGTGCTGCCGGGCGCGCACCAGGGAACGAGCGC
Organism: Gammaproteobacteria bacterium; assembly: GCA_030432795.1. GTDB lineage: Bacteria > Pseudomonadota > Gammaproteobacteria > Pseudomonadales > Azotimanducaceae > SYFY01. The sequence goes on along the minus strand of JAUILW010000101.1, from coordinate 2,187 downwards.
AGCGACCGAATCGGCATCAGTCGCATCCACCGCTACCACTTCCACACCACGGCGCAGCGTCTTAGCTGCCTGCACGAAGGGTTCGATGTCCTCGCAGAGGTCTGCCTTGGTGAGCACTACCAAGCTTCCGAGCCCCGCCTCCTCCGCCAGCGCCAGGTAGCGCTCTAATCGGCCGGCGTTGAACTCTTCATTGCACGACGTGACGATGAGCAGCACATCGACGTTGGCAGCGATGAGCTGCACCTCGTTCGGACGGCCCGGGTGCATGCGTTTGAGCAGGCTGGTGCGCTCCAGCACCGCTTCGATCGTCTCGCAGGCATCATCCAGCAGCACCCAGTCGCCAACCGTCGGGCGTGCCTGGGCATCTTCCTGAAACCAGCGGCCACCAAGCGGCAGCAGCGTATCGACGTATTCACCGCGCACTTCGAGACCGGTGCGATGCACTGCAAACACCCTTGCCGGTACACCACCCACCGCCAAAGTCTGATTGCGAAACCAGGGTGTGAATCCAAGGCGCGCAAGATCAGTCGCCAAGCAACACGCTCAGATAACGGCGCAGCGCACGCCGGCGCCGATCCCAGTCCGGCATGTGCGCATCCATGAGCCCGTGAAAGCGGCGGCTGTGATCCATGTGCTTGAGGTGACAGAGCTCGTGCAGCACCACATAGTCCACCAGCTCTTCCGGCACTTTGAGCAGATGGCTGTTCAGGCAGATGCGGCCGTCGGCACTGCAGGAACCCCACTGGCTCTTCATGTAGCGCTGCCGCCAGTCCACCTGCCGCCTCTTCAACCACGGCAGATGCTCCCAACCGGCAATCAAGTTCGAGAACAGTTCCTCACCCTCCTGGCGGTACCACTGCCGAACGGTGTCTCGCACGTCGTCACCGCGGCTGCAACGCACGAGCAGCGACTTGCCGCTGCGCTCTGCGCCGGCGCGTGGGCTACTGCGCCAGCGGACGATGAGGGTACTGCCCAGATACGGAATGAGCGCACCATCCTCGATACGCAACGGCGGGTGCTCTGGCATCTCGTCCTTGGCCCGGCGCAGTCTATGCCTGATCCAGCGGATGTGCTCCCGCACCATCTGCTCGAGCTCGGACTGGCGTGTGCGCGGCGGCGCGTCCAGGAGCAGATGCCCTCCAGGCTGAAAAACGAAACCGACGTTGCGCTTACGACGGGCGTTGTGACGCCACTCCACGACAAGATCTTCGACACGAAAGCGGTTGCTCAAGATGCAGGGCTCACTCAGCGCGAATCCGGACCGAGCACAGGTTGCAGAGCATCAGTGCACGGCCGGAGCATGGGTTGATACGGATGGGTTGATGGGCAAACATCGGCGCATTATGCGTCGCAGAAACGCCGGCGTCAGCCTGCTGAAGCAGGGCCAGTGGGCAGCACCGGCCGCCGAACAGGAAACTCCTGCTTGTTGGCCGCCATCTCCACCACTTGCGCATATCCGGGGTAGCCCGCCAGCGACTCGATCTGCATGCGCGTGACGTTCATCAGATCAAACTCCCCGGCCGCATTGCGCGCCAGCGCCTCGGCTGGAGAGATCCAGACGCTGTCCACCGTCTCCTTCTCATCGTGCGCGCCGACCTGACCCGGCGGCGTTTCGGCAACGAAAAAGCGCGTATCAAAGCGCCGCGGCCGCCCGACCGGCGTAACGAAACGATTGTAGAAATGCACATGATCCACGGCCAGCTTGAGACGCTCACGCTGACAGATTTCGAGCATGTCGATCTCCCCTGCATGCAGCGGGTGCCGGTAACCCTGCAGCCGATCGAACAGAGCATCATCGTCATAGCGTACGAGGCCACCGGAAGCATCGTAGGCAAGGAGCAGCCCCGACTCCTCGAACGTCTCACGGATGGCCGCCACCCAGAAGCCGCGCCACTCCGCCCCGAGCGCCACCTGTTGAGGCGCCTGCGTCGCCGACGGCCCGGTACGATGCGCATCGTACGCGTGCAGATGATCGTCGCCATCAACCCGACCACCCGGAAACACGTACATACCCCCCGCAAACGCCGCGCCGCTGGTTCGCTTGAGCATGAATATTTCGAAACCCTCCGCAGCATCGCGAACGATTATCACCGTCGCGGCAGGTCGGATCGGCTGCGTTTCCCGGGCGCTGGACATGTGCATCTCTCAATCGCTGATCAATCCCCTACCATGGCGGCAGCGGCCAAA